>CAYZHI010000277.1:0-5116 GCA_964477335.1 uncultured Caldilineaceae bacterium
CTGGCCGGCCGAGTTGTCCGTCTCCCGGAGGTGGTGTTCGATTTTAGTCAGGCCGATCCGCGTTTTAGCCGGACGGATGGCCAACGCATCCTGTCGGTCACTTTTGTGCCCATTCGTGGTTCTGCCGGTGAGGTTAGCCAAATTGTTGCTTTTACTGAGGATATTACTGAACGTCAGCAAGTCAAAGAAGAGCTGCGTACCAGTGAAGAGCGTTTCCGCCAGGTAATTTCTTCGGTAAGTGATCACATTTATGTCAGCAAGGTTGATGAAAAAGGACATCGAATCAATCTTTATCTGTCGCCGCATATCGAGGCGATGACCGGTTATCCCCATGAGAAATTTATAGAAGATTGGCGTTTTTGGCCCAATCATGTTATCCACCCTGACGACCGGGCCGCCGCAGCTGCTCAAGCGGACCAGCTAGCCCAGGGACACGATAGTGAGGTTGAATACCGTTTGGTGCGCGCTGACGGCAAGGTGATTTGGGTGCGTGATCGAGCCAGGGTACAACGGGAAGGAAATGCAAAGGTTATTTATGCCCTGGTTAGTGATATTACGGCTCATAAGCTGATTGAATTAGAGCGGGAATGGCTAACCAACGAATTGCGCGATATCAACCAACATCTGGATGAGCGCGTTAGAGCCAGAACTGCCGAACTGCAGGCGATTTTGGATGCCGCCGGAGAAGGTATAGTGGTAACTGATTTGAACGGGGTGATCCAATATGTCAATCCGGCGCTGGAGCAGTTGACCGGCTTTGGTGAAGCCGAAGCGCTGGGCAATACGCCGCGGTTGTGGAGTAGCCATCAACATAATAAGACCTTTTATGCTCAAATGTGGCAAACTATCCGCATGGGCCAAACCTGGCGAGGGGAGATTATGAACCGGCGCAAAGACGGGGGGATGTACCACGCCTTTTTGACCATAACCCCCATTCGTGGCCCGGATGGGCAACCGTTTGGTTTTGTTGGCACCCAGAATGATATTACACCTTTAAAAGAAATGGACCGGCTGAAGAGTGAATTCATCTCAACCGCTGCCCATGAGTTGCGTACACCCCTCACCTCTATCCAGGGTTTCAGCGAAATCCTCTTGACTCGGGAGTTAAATGCCGACCGCCAGAGTCGCTATCTAACCTTCATCAACCAGCAGGCTAAAGCCTTAGCTGCTATTATCGATGATTTGCTTGATCTATCCCGTCTTGAAGCCAAACAGAGTTTTGAAATAGCCGACGAGTTGGTTAATCTCAAAGAAATTGCCGATCAAACAGTTTTTGGTTTCCAGGAAAATAATCCGGCCCATCGTTACAAGATAGAAGGCCCCGAGGTTTGGCCTTTAGTTAAAGGCGATCCGGCCAAGCTGGCACAACTCTTAAAGAATCTATTCAGCAATGCCACTAAATACTCGCCTCAAGGGGGCGATATAGTCTTGCAGGTTTGCGCAGAGTCGGAGTACAGTTTACTGCATTTGACCGTGACTGATCAAGGGATAGGCATGACCCCCGAACAATTGTCGCACGTATTTGATCGTTTCTATCGGGCCGATGCATCCAATACCGCCATTGGCGGCACCGGCCTGGGGATGACTATTAGCCGGTTAATTGTTGAAGGACATGGCGGAAAAATTTGGGTGGAGAGCGAGTATGGGGTTGGTACAACCGTTCATCTGCTCCTGCCGCTACCCAATCGGGCCAGTTATATATTGGTTATTGAGGATGACGAAGTGTTGCGCGAAGTCCAGCAACGGAGTTTGGAGTTAAATGGTCTAACTGTTTTGGTGGCAGCTGAAGGTGGAGCCGGTTTAGAGCTGGCCAGAACCAGTTTACCAGACCTGATTCTGCTTGATTTGGCTTTACCTGGAATGACCGGTTTTACTATCTTGGGAAAATTACAGGCCGATGACCTGACTAAAAACATTCCGGTAATCATCACCTCAGCGATGGATAATCCCGAAGATATTGAGAAAGCAATTGCCAAAGGAGTTGTCGATTACCTGGTTAAGCCGTATAGTATGAGTGATCTGACTGTACGGGTTAATCGTGCTCTGGCAGAAACCCGGCGGCGGGTTGGGTCGTTGGCTTAGCTGACATCGGCGTGGTGTCAAAAAAGCCTTCAGAAATTCTTTTAAGGAGCTTTGAGGTTCTTATGAAAAAAATCTTGATCGTGGACGACCAGATCGAGGTCCGTGAATTGGTTCAGGTCACTCTTGAGATTGGTAATTATCAAATTCTCTCGGCTGAAAATGGGCAGCAGGCCATTGAAATTGCTCGGGTGGAACACCCTGACATAATTTTGATGGATATCATGATGCCCGGCAGTGATGTCGATGGTCTGGAGGCTTGTCGACGACTCAAGGAAGACCCGGCTACGCGTGATATTACCATTGTGATGCTTTCGGCTAAAGGTCAGGGGAGCGATCTTGATGCGGGTTGGGCTGCCGGAGCTGACGATTATTTCACCAAGCCTTTTAGTCCCATTGCCCTGATTGAGAAAGTAGAGGAGGTGATGGGCGAAAGTTAAATCAAAGTCGGTCTGGTTCACCAAAATAATAGACCGCTAAGTTGTGCATTACCTTACCATCCTGACCCCCTCAGGATGCCTGCCCCGGAGACGCTTGATGCAATCAGGACAGTGTTCCTATAGATTTCCGGGGTTAAGGATGTTATAATGGCCTAAAAGTGGTTGATTAACAATTTCAGGGCAGGAGGAGTTGCATGCCTGGTGAAGGAGCACAGCTGCAAATGGTTGAGGTCAAGGGAATCAAGCTGGATATCAAAAAATCTGTCCTCAAAAAAAATGGGGCCGAAGTACACCTTACTCCAAAAGAAACAAAATTAATGTTCCTGCTCATGCAGAATGTTGGGAAAGTGGTCAGCCGCAGCGAATTGATGAAAGGTGTCTGGAACACCGAGTACCTGGGCGATACTCGTACGCTGGACGTCCATATTTGCTGGCTGCGACAGAAAATAGAAGACAATCCTCGTATTCCCGAGCTTATTTTGACTCGTCGCGGCCAGGGCTACGAACTGCGAGTGTAGAATTTCAACGCCTGGCCAATCTGTAGCCTAACTTGGCTAAATACAACCGCGACCGGCCCTGCAGGGGCGCCGGTCGCTTTTTTTTGATATCAGTAAGCGTGGAGATATCCCAGCGCTTTACCCTCCTCGGCATTCATCACCACCCGCAATAACTTGCCTCGACCGACCCGCGGAACGTTGATCACCTTAATATAGTCGCTGTAGATACTATCTGCTGGCAGTAGCTCGGGCAAACAGTTGACCGAGCCATTGAAAAATTGTTGGTTGAAGACGACATCCGGGTCATCCGGGTAAAGCGACAGCGGATAAATTTTACTTTCAACCAGATCCTGGAAGAAGTGGGTACCGTATGAAACCTCGGGGATGATGCCATTATGAGTCACGGCAATCTCGATAAGCATGCGGGTATTGTAGATGTCGGCATAAGTCACCTTTACCCCCAGATCGATATTGGAGCTGCCCCACCGACCCGGCCCCATTAATATGAATTTTTCGCCGGCCAGCCGCTTGTTCAGCCGGCCTATGATGCGGGCAACCTCCAGGCGAATCGCGTTATCGGCAATCCGGCTGTACGTGACCGGATTGACATAAACGACATACTCTATATGATCGACAATACCTTGAGGCACCAGATGGGTGGATGAAAAGATTTGATCGGCTGCGGGAATGTTTGAGGGGACCACAATATTTTGATCCCACTCCTGATTACTGAGCGGCCGGCATTGCAGCAGGCTAATCTTAAATTTGGGTTTTGGGTAGTCGGGAATGAGCTGCACGGCAAACTCAATATCAACCGGCCGTTGGTAATGCCGCTCCAATTTCTTGAGCATTGTTTTCATCAGCTTGACAAAGTCGGTGTTTTTGAGCAGATTCTCAAAGGTGAGGACCAATTTTTCGGGGGCAACGGCTGTGCCCAATGAAAACATCGGTTTAACATAATCCCCTTCGTCTACGGAAGCCAGATATTGCAGCCCTGGAAAATCATTGGCTAATATCTCGCTAATGGGTATCGTTCTTAGGGCATTTTCCTTAAGGTCAATTACATCCATAGACCGTTGTGAATATTTTTTTATCTCCGCCGCCCCTTTGACCGGCCGGAGTAAGGGGTGGCTCAATCCGATCATGCGCGGATAATCCCGATCCACCCGCTCGACCGCCCGCGTGCCCAGGCCGACCACAATTCGCAGGAAGCCGTCTTCTCGTTTGAGTTTGCTATTCCAAATAAAGGGATTCCGGCTAAAACCAACCCCGGCAAAATAAGGGAAAAAGTATTGGCCGTGAGGCTCGCCTTCCACTTTTTGAATCAGGATCGCCATCCGTTCATCATAATCATCCAGCCCTTGCATTTGCCGGTAAAAGAGGGCATCGGGGCTGATAACACTGGCGTAAACCTGGGCAATGGCCTGCAGCAAGGTGGTCAGGTTCTCTTTGGCCGAACCCTGATTTGGCAAAAAGAAACTATCATATTTACCGGCAAACGCGCTGCCGAAATTATCCTCTAACAAACTGGATGAGCGGACGATGAGCGGGGCTTTGCCCACCTGCTTCAGCAGCTGGCTCAGCTTCTGCACGATCTCATCGGGAAAACGGCCGCGCAAGTAGACCTGGCGAATGCGCGGGTATTCCTCTTCTATCTCTTCGCGGGTGCGGTACTTCTGGCTAATGGTGTATTCCAGGTTGTTGATGGATTTGAAGTTGTAATAAACGTCGCTGCCAATAAAATAAGTCTCCGGAATGGTGACATAGCTGCTCAGGTCAACCTCATCGTCATCATCGGGCTGGGTAACAATTTTGTAAGCCAGAAACATTCCGGCAGCTTTGCCGCCAATTTTCCCTCGTCCAATCTTGCGGGCCTTGATTTCCTTTAGATCAAAAATATCGATAAACTTCCGGGCAATCCGGATAAAGGCCAGTTGGTCGCTGACCAGCCCCTTAAGCAATACGACGATTATTTCGCGATAATGATGCTTGACCGTTTCAAACAAGTGGGGGGGATAGTTGGCATATTTTTCGCCTTGTTCAAAGAGCAGATACCAGGGCGCCAGCTCCGGGTTGAAGGTCAACAGCACTGGCCGGGGC
>CAYZHI010000278.1:0-2132 GCA_964477335.1 uncultured Caldilineaceae bacterium
GGGTTCGGGCGTATACGGACCTTTTTGGAAGCGCCTGACGAACTGTACCAACCGCTCATCGGTGGAGTCAACCAGCCGGAGCTGGACGCGCCAGGCCGTGGCCACGATAGGGTCGGCCAGATTGGCTTTGGGCGACAGAATGATCAACCGTTCGCCCAGCCGTCGCTGCTCATCCCGCACCAACGCCCGCAGGCTGTCGACCTGCGCGGCCGGCAGCTCGGGTTGGTAGGCCAGCCAGACCGCCCCATGTTCCAGGGAGTGAACCGCATTTTCCGTCTGTACCGGCTGGTCGTAAATGCCGCAGTTCAGCCAGGTGGGGTTATGCGGACCGCCCGGAGGCACATCAAGGGTGTAAGTGATCTTGCCGTCCACGTGATCTCGCCCTGGATCAGGGCTGATGACCAGGCCGCTAATGTCGCCATCGCCTGCTGCCGGGTTGTTGTAGCCCAGGTATAACAAGCCGGCTACCGATAGGATAGCCAGCACCCCCCCGCCGAGAGCCCAGAGCCAGAGCGGCGGGCGCGATCGGGTTGATTGGCGCTTTGCTTGTTGCCGTTGGTACTGTTTTTTAGCCATTGTTCTGCCAGCCCCTATGTCAAATAGTCTTGTTCCAAGAAAACATAAATGCCAGGATCTCTGCCCCTTTTATAAACCAAAAGTATTGGACAGAGATTAAACGAGAAATAAGCGCCGGACACTTTTAGTCCACGGGGATATTGGTCTATTATAGCCTGGGATGAGAGGCAAAACTGGAGGATAGCTTACAAAAGAGAACGAACAGGGCTGACTCACGGTTGATAGACTCGGTGGTGGGAACTGCGGGTGGGCAGGGGTTGGCCAGACAGCAGCGCCCGGTAGATCGCCTCGATCTGTTCCGCGGCCTGACGCCAATTATAGTTGCGGATAACTCGCTGGCGCAGATAGTGGCCCAGGCGGATTCGCTCCTCCGGCGAGAGGTCCAGAGCCCGGTTGAGCGCTGCGGCCAGGGCCTCGCTGGTGACGTCGGCGGCGTAGATGCCGCCATCGCCCAGAAATTCCCGGCTAACCGGCAGGCTGAAAGCGACGGTGGGCAGGCCCATGGCCATATAGTTTAATATCTTGCCGCTGCCCTCGGTGGCGGAAATTTTGGGCGCAGTGGCCAGGTCGCCGAGAGCCAGGTAACGGGGGGCCTGCTCATAGGGGATTTTGTTGGTGAAGGTCACGTAACTGCCCAACCCCAACTGCTCGGCCATAGCCTGATAACGCACAATCCCGGGATAGCCCATCAGCAGCAGATGAAAATCGTCGCGGCTTTGACGTAAATGAGCCAGGGCCGCCAACAGTTTGTCGATGCCCTGATAGGGGGTCAGCACTCCCAGGTAGACAATCACTTTTTTACCGAGGGGAATCTGCCATTGCTGTTTCAACTGCGCCCGTTCCTCGGCTGAGAAGTTGGCGACGTTGAAGACGTCGGCGTTGACGCAATCCGGGGTCGGGTCTACCCGGGCTGCCGGGACGCCAAAGGTGTCGACCAGCAGGTTGGCCGCGTGCACGGAACTGGTCAGGACCACATCGGCGGCGTGATCGAGGCGAGTTTCCAGCCAGTACAGCCATTTGCAGAACGGGCTATGGGGCCGCAAAAAGTTGTGGTCGGTCATTTCAGCGGTGAGGCTGCCCTGAAAATCAAAGACCAGCGGCGCGCCGGTCAGCTTGCTCAACACCCAACCAATCAGGGCGCCTTCGTGCAAATGGGCGTGGATGATATCCGGCCGGTGACCGATAACATGCCGCAACGACAGCCCGGCCAACAGCCCATCGAGGTAGATTTTGTGGCGGGAGGAGCCGACGATGACCCGGTAGTTAAACGGCACGCCCCAGCAGCGCCGCACGCTAATACCCTCGACATCCCGGCCGTTGGGATAGGCCAGAATAGTGACCCGGTGGCCTAACTGCTGCAAAGCCCGGCTCTCTTCCAGAATGCGAACATGGGCCCCGTAGTCGGCAAAGAACATGGTGGGCGCCAGCATGAGGATATCGAGACTTTTGGAAAGATCAAGCTGTTGGTTCAAAAAAAGGGCCTCCCTCTCGGCAAGCTCGATTTTACTTCAGCCGCGGGAGAAAGGCAAGAGCAGAGCACGTGGAGCGTGAAGCGT
>CAYZHI010000278.1:2142-5100 GCA_964477335.1 uncultured Caldilineaceae bacterium
AGAGCTAAGGACGCTTCACGCTCCACACTCTACGCTCCACGCTCCTTCCCCCTCGATCAACCGCAACTTTTGGCCCCGTCGCAGCCGTTTGATTTCTAGCTCACGCTGCATAGCGGTACGCCGGTCTGGCAGCTCCTCCACGTAGACCAGCCGCACCGGGCCGCGCTCGCGGGTATATTTGGCCCCCCGGCCGGCGTTGTGGTCTTTCAGCCGCCGCTCGACGTCGGTGGTCCAGCCGGTGTAGAGGGTCTGGTCGGCGCATTCGACCATATAAACATAGACGCTCATTTGCGCCCCATTCCGATCAACTGCCGCAGCAAACCGGGGCGTTCTATTTTTGGAGAGATTAGCTCAGGGTCAACATAGTGACCGGCCTGGTAATCCTTGAGCCAGTTGGCGCGGGCCACCACAGCTTTATCCAGGGTTTGGGCCAGTTGCTCGCCCGACGCCGGACCGGCGTTGAGCAGTTGGCGCAGCTCATAGAGTTGGGCCAGGCAGGCATCCAGCCAGCGGATCAGGTTGTCGGGGTTGGTGAGCAGATCGTCTTTGAGGGCATCGGGATCGCCGCTGGCGCCGCGGGAGAGCTGCTCAAAAAGACCGCCGGCCAGTTTGCGCATCTCCCGCCACGAACTCTGATTCGCCAGAGTATTGACCAGGGCCACGCTGAGCAAGGCAGGTAACTGGTTGACCGCCGTCATCAGGCCATCGTGTTCAACTCCATCTAAAAAGAAAGGCTCGGCGCCCAGCAATGAGACCAGCCCCACCACCACCTGGACGGCCTCCTCACTGGCGGCCGGCGCCGGGGTAAGGCAGTAAAGTCGCTGCTGGAACAAATCGGCGGCGGCGTGCTGGTAACCTGAGCCGGCGGGGCGGACGATGGGATCGCCGCCCACAAAGTGGGCGTGTTCCGGGAGAAGTTGGCCGGCCCATTGCAATACCGGCGCTTTGGTAGCTGTTGTATCGGTGACGACGGCGCCCTGCTTCAGGTAGGGGGCGATGGCCTCCAGGGTAGGGCGCACCCCGTTGAACGGGATGGCCAAAACAATCAGGTCGGCTTTTTCACAGGCGTTGACCAGATTCCATTCGGCCTTGTCAAAAGCGCCCATTTTGACGCCGGCCTGGGCGTACGTCAGGTCCTTATCGTGCCCCACCACCCGTAGGGGATCGGGCTGTTTTTTCAGCGCCAGGCCGATAGAAGTACCGATCACACCGGCGCCAACGATGGTGATAGTGTAGTTGCTCATCAATGCATCCTAACCCGGGCGAGCCGGAACCAAAGAGGAACGATTGAACCACAAAGAACGCGAAGGACACAAAAGAATTTATAGAAATCTTCGTGTCCTTTGTGTTCTTTGTGGTAAATTTTTGCCCAAAAGGTAAAGACTGCGCTTAATTCAAATTATCGGCCCACTGCAAAGCGACCAGTAATTTTTCGGTTGGATCGACCGGCACTGGCGGCAGTTGATCCTGGTGGCGAGCAATCAGGCTAACTGCTACCGGATCACAACCGGCGTTTTTGGCCCAGCCTGCCCCAATCGCCGCATGGTGGGCATGCACCACAAATGGACGTCGCCACCAGCTTGTGACTGACCCACTCCAGGCATGAGCCGAGGAGGGCGCGGCAGATAAGCGGGCCAGGGCCGCCGGCCAAAAAGCCTCAAACAGAACGATCAGCACCCGGTGAATGATCGGCTGGCCCAGGCTCTTGGCCACATCGTGCAACAGGGCGGCCTGCAATAGGGCCGGATCGGCATAACCGGCTGCTTGCAGGACCCGGGCCACAGCCACGGCGTGGCGCTGGTCGTTGGCCGCCATGCGATGAAAAAGCTGCTGCTGCTCGGAGGCCGGCAAGATAGCCTGCACAAGCGCCCTATCCTGAAGGCTCAACCCGCCGCTACCTCTCCCGGCCCAGGCGGCCAGGCTGGCCTTTGCCGCCGCCAGAAATTGATAAACTCGATAACGGGCCGGATGGGTGCTCTTTGCCGAAGCCATCACAATCTAATCAAATGCCGGTCAGCAAGAGGGTGGTTATCGCTTCGGCCGGTCCCCAGACCAGCCAGCCAAAAATCGGAATGCGGTGGCCAAAGAGGAAAAGCACCAGGAAGATGAGGAAGCTGAAGGGCTGGATGCGTTCCAGTTGGTAGGCCAAATTGTAGGGTAACAGGCCCCGCAGCACGGTAAAACCGTCCAGCGGCGAAAGCGGGATCAGGTTGAAGAAGAAGAGGCCAACATTGATCAATACAAAAAATACAACCAGACTCTGCAAGTTGAACGGCAGCGGAATGCCGGCTACGTTCAGGGCCGGTACGGCGGCATTCCAGATCATCGCCATCAAAAAGGCCAGCACCAGATTAGAAATGGGTCCGGCCGCGGCCACAATCATGGAGCCGGTGCGGGGATTGGGCCGAACGTAGGCCGGATTGAAGCGGACCGGTTTGGCCCAGCCCAGCCCGGCCATTAAAATTAACAGCGAACCAAACAGGTCGAGGTGGGCAAACGGGTTCAAGGTGAGGCGGCCATCATATTTGGGAGTGGCGTCGCCCAACTTATAGGCCGTCAGCGCATGGGCAAATTCGTGAATGGGGAAGGCCACCAGCAGAATCAGAATCCGGGCGCCGTATTGGGGCAGGGCAAAAATCAAATAGATAGCAACGACGATGCCCGCCACGATCAAAATTTGCTTCAGGGGGGGCTGCTTGAGGCGTTCGAGCCAGTTGTATTTGGGCGGTTCGTAGTAATATTGCGGGCGCATAGGCTGGTATCTTTCAAAGGTATGGTTCCAGTCATTATAACACGCCGGTCAGTGATTGCGAAATGATTAAAGGAATGTGGACGGCCGCCTTGATCGCAAAACAAAAAAAGACCGCTCTCTAGGGGGAGAGCGGTCTTGATAAGAGGTACGCCCCAAATTTTAGGTAATTCCGTAGGGGCGACCGGCCGGTCGCCCCTACCTGCCCA
>CAYZHI010000279.1:0-5083 GCA_964477335.1 uncultured Caldilineaceae bacterium
ATTCCGGAGGGGTGACTGGCCGGTCGCCCCTACTTGCCCAAAATTTGGGACAAACCCATCTGGTGAGGCTCGATTGACACGGCAACAGTTCTCCCTATAATAAAAACGCTTTCCATTCACCAACAAAAGAATGAACTCTCTCTTACCAATGGAGGTAAAGTTGAATGCCGGAACAGCGACTGCAGCTCAAATTACTCTCGGAAGAATCGCTCACCAGGATTGAGGAGACCGCTTATCGCTTGCTGGCCGAGGTAGGCATTTCGCTGCAACATAGCGAGGCCCGGGCGATGCTCCACGGCCACGGTTGCCGGGTGCAAAACGAGCGAGTTTTGATCCCGCGGCAGGTGGTGGAGTGGGCGCTGGCGAATGTGACGCCTGAAACCGAGTATCTGACACTGGCCGGCGAACCGGCCTTTAGCCTCGGCGATGGCCAGATTCGCTTTCACAACGGCGGCGGCCCCCCCTTTATCTATGACCTGAATACCGGCGAGCGCCGCCCGGCGCGCATGCAGGATGTGGTCGATATGACCCGCCTGTTGGACGCTTTGCCCAACGTCGATGTAGTGATGCCACTCTTTGGGCCGGAGGATACGCCGCCCCAACTGCTGGCCATCGCCTCGACGGAGGCGACCTTACGCCACACCCGCAAGCCGGTGATGTGCGCCGCGGTAGACAAAGCCGAGCAGGTTCCTTTTATGGTGGAACTGGCCGCGGCCTGCTGCGGCGGGCTGGAGCAGTTTCGCCGGCGGCCCACCCTGTCGATTGCTGTTTCGCCGGTTAGCCCTTTAATCTTCACCGCCGAGGTTACGGCGGCCATCATCGCCGTGGCTCAGGCGGGGGCCGGTTTTCATTCGCTGCCGGCTCCGTCGTTGGGCGCGACCGGCCCGATTACCCTGGCCGGGGCGTTGGCCCAACAACACGCCGAAGTGCTGGCCAGTTTTGTGATTGTCGCCGCGGCCAGACCGGGCACGCCGGTGGTCTACTGTTCGCGTATCAACCCCATTGATCTGCGCACGGCCATGTCGTCGTGGGGCGGGCCGGAGGTGGGTATGGCCGGGGCCTGCGCCGGGCAGTTGGCGCACCGGCTGGGCCTGCCCGCCGACGCCTATGGTCTCTGCACCAGCGCCAGCCGGCTCGATCCCCAATTTGCCTACGAGCGCCAGGCAAACGCCTTTATACCGTCTCTGGCCGGCGTGGATATCATGTCGGGGGTCGGGACGCTCGATAGCGGCCTGGCCGGTAGCCTGGAGGTCGCCGTCATCGATGATGAGATCATCAGCCTGCTCAAATACATCGTTGGCGGTGTAACGGTTGATGAAGAGTCGCTGGCGCTGGAGGTGATGCGGCAGGTCATCCCCGGCGACGGCGTCTTTTTGGCGGAGCTGCACACGGTCGAGCAGATGCGTCAGGGCGCGCTCTGGCTGCCGGGCGTCAGCGAGCGGCCCGGCGGCTCGGCCGACGACAGCGAGGGGGTCGTTGCCAGGGCCAGGGCGAAGGCCCGGCAAATATTGGCCACTCACCAGGTCGAGCCGTTGCCTGAGGATGTCAGCCGGCACCTGAGCGAGATTATGGCGCGGGCGCGGCGGGAACTGGTGAAAGATTGATCCGGAGAGGAGGTGATTTTATCAACCAAACAAATTAAAAGGTACTATAGTCTCCCAGAAAAGTTTTAGCGGGGATTAGGAGATTAGGGGGTTTTTCCCTTATATTTCATCTCCTAATCCCCTAATCCCCGCTCAAAATGATTAAAAATAACTTTTCTGGAAATCTAGACGTAAAACGTAATATTTTACGTTTCACGTTTTAGACTCGACCGATTGTTTTGGGCATTAAAAATCTTACTTCACAGAGAGGAGAAGTAGAAATGAATAAGCGACTTATGTGGCTGTTAAGTTTGATGGTCATCGGTCTGTTGGTGGTGGCCTGCGTTCCGGTAGCTACCCCGGTGTCCCAGCCGGCCGAACCGGCCGCCGAGCAGCCGGCCGCCACAGAAGCGGCCGCAGAGCCGGCCGAGGAAGCAGCCGCAGAGCCGGCCGAGGAAGCAGCTGCAGAGCCGGCGGCCGCGGAACCTAAGATTCTGCGAGTGCGGCTGTACAGCGATATTCAAAATCTCGACCCGGCTTTCCAAATTTCGGAGAATGACACGATGGTCGCCAATTCGGTGATGAGCGGCCTGGTACGTTACTGCGCCAACTCCTATGACATCTGCAATGACCTGGCCGAGTCGATCGAACAATCGGAAGATGGCCTGGAGGTTACCTTCAAGCTGAAAGAAGGGGTGCAATGGCACAATGGTTACGGCGAGGTGACCACGGAAGATGTCAAATACTCCTTTGAGCGCTTCATTGATCCCGAACTGGACGCGGTTTACGCCGACGACTGGGCTGCCCTCGACCATGTCGAGATCATCGACAAGTATAACGGCAAGATCATCCTCAAAGAGCCTTTTGCCCCGTTATGGCACTCTACCCTGCCGGTGCAGAGCGGCACGATTATCTCCAAGAAGTATGTCGAAGAAGTTGGCCTGGAAAAATTTGCCACCAATATTATCGGCAGCGGCCCCTATATGTTTGCCGAATGGCGACCCCAGGAGATGGTTGTCCTCAAGAAAAACCCTGACTACTTTGGCCCGGAGCCGATTTGGGATGAGATTCAAATGATCCCCATCGATGACGATAAGGTGGCTGAAGTGGCCCTGGAAGCGGGCGACCTGGATTGGAGCCGGATCAGCATCGCTTCGGCCGAACGATTCGAAAGTAATCCTGATTTTCTGGTTTGGCAAAAACCGTCGTTGCGCTATGCCTGGATCGCCCTCAACCTGGGTAACGAGAAATTGAAGGATATCAACGTACGCAAAGCCATTATCCACGCCATCGACGTGCCAAGTATCCTGGCCGCCACCTATCTGGGTCAGGTGGAGCAGGCCTACGCTCTGATCCCACCGGGACTTGTTGGCTACTGGGCCGACGCGCCCCACTATGAGCGGGATGTGGCCAAGGCCAAGGAGTATATGGCTGCGGCCGGTCTGGAGTCGCTCGACTTGCGACTTGATATGGAAGATACCACCGAATACCGCACCTGGGGCGAGATCGCTCAGCAAAATCTGAAAGAGATCGGGATCAACCTGGAACTCAACCCGATGGAGTCGAGCGCCTACTGGACCAACAGCTTTGGTGAACAGGCGGTCACCAATAACGAGCTTTTGACCAGCAACTACAGCATGAACCCGGACCCGGCCTGGGCCACGATGTGGTTCACCTGCGATCAAGTCGCCGTCTGGAACACGCAAAGCTGGTGCAGTGAGGAATACGACGAACTGCATCGCAAAGCCCTGGTCACCGTGGATGATGAGGAACGGGCCCAGATTTACATCGAGATGCAAAAGCTCTGGGACGAGGCCGCCCAGACGATCTGGATTACCCACGGCGTCCAAACTTATGCCTATTCACCCAAGATCAAACCGGCCACCACACCGCATGGGCAACCACAATATTATTACTTTGAGCCGGCCGAATAAGGAATAAGTTCTAAATAATTGGGTTGTTTCGGTGGGAGATTGGAGATTGGAGATTGGATATTATTGGAAAAATTGATCGCTCATGTCATTCCGAGTGGAGCGAAGCGGAACGAGGAATCCCTCGAATCTTGGCTAAGAAGTGACTCCGAAGGGATTTCTCGCTCCCGTTGGTCGCTCGAAATGACATAGTATAGCGATTGTGCTTATTTCCAATAATGTCTATTAGAGATTTCCGGCAAATAATCTCCCAATCTCTAATCTCCTGAACTGCCTGGCCCAACCAAGAAAGGAAGATTCGTGCGCTTTTATCTTTTTAAGCGTTTTATTATGACCCTGCTCGTGCTCTTGTTGGTCATCGTTTATCTGACCTTGCTGGTTCAGATTGTGCCCGGCGACGCGGCCAGAACCCTGCTGGGGCCGCGGGCTAACGCCGACTTGATTGCCAAGACCCGCGCCGCCATGAACCTGGACAAGCCGGTTAGCGCCCAGGTGGGCCTGGCAGTATGGGAGGTACTGCACGGCAATCTGGGCACGGACGTTTTCACGGGCCGGTCCATGAATGAACTCATTGGCGCAGCTCTGCCCCACACCCTGATTCTGGCCTGGACCAGCCTGGGCTTGGCCGTCCTTGTCGGCGTCCCCCTCGGCGTTTACTCGGCCACCCATCCCGGTTCCTGGCTTGACCGAATTACGGCCATCATCTCCATCTCCTTCATTACGATTCCCTCGTATGTGGCCGGCCTGTTCCTACTGTTGGTATTTTCCGTTCAGCTCAAATGGATGCCGGCCATTGGCCTGGGGGTAAGAGGCGATCCGCTGGATTATCTCCAACACCTGATCCTGCCGGCCATCGCCCTGGCCATCACCTGGGTCGGCTACCTGGCCCGGCTGGTGCGGGCCAGTTTGCTGGAGGTGCTCAATCAGACTTACATCCGGGCGGCCATGGCCGCCGGTTTACCGCAGCGGTTGATTTTTTACAAGTATGCCCTGAAGAATGCGCTCATCCCGACGGTGGCCGTGCTGGGCATCGGCATTGGCAACCTGATGGCCGGGGCGGTTTTTGTGGAGTTGATCTTCAGCCGGCCGGGGATGGGGACGCTCATCTATAATGGCATTCAGACCCGCAACTTCCCCATGGTCCGGGCCGGGGTGCTGGTGGTAGCCTTTCTGTTTGTGCTGGCTAATTTGCTGGCCGACTTGATGTACACCAAGCTGGACCCCCGCATCCGGCTCGACAAAGTTCGAGGTTGAGATGCAATACGTGGCCCGACGCAGCAATCGCTACCAGCGGTTTCTCAACCGGATGCCCGTTTTGGGCGATGTGCTCAGGCAGCCGCTGGGCGCGCTCGGTTTTGTGATCGTGCTGGGCTTTTTCCTCATGGTCGTTTTTGCTCCTTTGCTCGCTCCGTATGATTACGCCGAACAGGATATCCCCAGTATGTTGCAGGGACCTTCAGCGGAGCACTGGCTGGGCACCGACCACCTGGGGCGCGACCTGTGGTCGCGGCTGGTCTATGGCGCCCGCATTGCCCTGGGCGTGGCGCTGCCGGCGGTCGGCCTGGCTGC
>CAYZHI010000280.1:0-5054 GCA_964477335.1 uncultured Caldilineaceae bacterium
CGACCGGCGGCTTCGCGGGGAGCCTGCTCCAGCATTTCGCTCTTGCCGCCGCCGCTGGCCCCTTCGTGCATCAGGGTGATGATGTTGTCATAGGGGGTGATGACCTGTACCGTGGAACAGTGGGCGGTGACCCACTGCTCCCGCTCGCCCAGGTTGATCAATACGCCATAGATGCCCTTCTTGGCGCTGGGGCCAGGGTAGAGATTATAAGAAAACATTTCGTGCAGGCCCTGGCGGCGCTGATGCACCACCACCTGTTTGCCGTTGAAATGGGTGTGGCGGAAGGGTGGAGCCACGTAGATGACCGCTTCAGGCTGAAAAGTAGCGGGAATGTCACCATCGGGAATGAAGCCCTGGAGCAAGGCCAGGCCAAAGGCAAAGAAACCAGCATTGGCCGGGGCAATGACCAGGCAATCCACCCCCAGACCCGGCTGTCCGGCCACCAGCCCAAAAACCACCAGAGACTGTGTTTTAAGCCAGGCAAACGTTTCGGCGCGCAAGCGGTCAAAATCATAACCAAAACGCGCTTTGAAGGTGGGTTTATCGGTGGGAAAATTGTCGGCAATGACCATACAATCGGGATCGCGGCGGCGCATATAGGGTTCCGGATAATTGACCGCCAAACCATTGCGCACACGGGCCACTGTAGCCTCAACCACTGACCCTTGCCCGGCCACGTCATATTTCACTTCAAAATAATCCTGGCCTGCCCCGTCGCAGGCCAGATCGAGCAACTCGGCCATCGAGTTAACCCCAACCAGATTAGCACTTTCACCGAGCAGCAACGCTGCCTCCGGTGGAGGGTTGAATTTCTGCCAGTCCATCAATAAAATCTCCTTAGGCTGATCGACATCAATTTGAGGTGGGTTAGAGTGCAAGCACGGTCGGCCATTTCTCAGCACCCAAAATTCGGTCCAATATAGCACTAATTGGTGAAAAAGGCCACTCATCCGGCAAGGCAAACCTCCCGGAAGCTGTTTCTTGACAGACCGATGCTGTTGGCTAAATAATTTGAAATTACTGAGGAGCAGCCCATCTACGGACCTGTGGGCGGGCTTAGAACTTTCTGCACTTCGGAGAAGTTACTCCGGTCGATCCAGGAGGCAACCCATAGAAGCCGGCGTTGACGGCATCACTGGGGAGTGGCCGGCAGATAATCCAGCGGATTAACCGGCTCACCGTTGAGATGAAACTCAAAATGGACGTGAGGGGCCAAGGAGTGGCCGGTACTGCCAACCTCGGCGATGGGGGTACCGCGATAGACATAGCCGCCGGCTTCCAGCAACGTGCCTTTGAGATGGTTGTACCAGGTTTCCCGGCCATCGCCGTGGTCGATGATCACCGAGTAACCATAGCCATCTTGAGACCAACCGGCATAAGTGACGGTGCCGGCGTCGGCGGCGTAGACAGTGGAGCCGTACGGCGCGCCAATGTCAAGGGCGGGGTGATCAGGCTCAAAACCGCCGCTCACTTCACCAACCACCGGCCAGGCCAGGGGAAAGTCAGCCGCCGGCGAAGGTTTAGGCAGGATGACATCTTTGCGGCCAAACGGCACAATCAATCCCTCACCTGGCGTTAAATCATAAGGCGGATAAAGGGCATTAGGCGGATAATCGGTGATATCGGCGGGGGCCACGCCATAGCTGGCGGCAATAGTTTCGATTTGGTCGCCGGGCTGGATGCGGTGATAAACGCCCAACACCGGCAGGATGATCAACTCTTGCCCAACAGCCAGCACGTCGGGGTTGCGCTCCAACTCCGGATTGGACCAGCGCAACGTGTCGATATCCAGCTCAAACTCGGCGGCGATGCTCCAGAGTGTGTCACCCGACTCAACGATGTATTGCTCCACCCGAGTTCGCCCACCGGCGTTCGGCCAGGGGATGCCCTGCGGCTGGTCAGAAGCGTAGAGGTCAGAGGTAAAAGCCTGGCTGGCAGGGCTTTCCACCACCGTTGAAGTGGCTAGCACGACCGAATTCTCAAGGGGTTGGGTTTGTAGTTGTACCTGGGGCAGCGCAGAGGCCAGTTGGGGGGCGTGTTGCGTTAGCTCGTCGCCCCAATCGGCCAGGGCTTGTTTGGGCCACCACTCTCGCTGCCATATAATCAGCCCGGTCAGAATTACCACCGCTCCGACCAACCATAAGATACGCCAGCTTCGCCGGCGACGAGGCCGCACAGACAAATTGACAGGCATCAGTACCTTCCTTCTGCCTGGATTATACCACTTCTTGGCCAATAGCCAAAGTAAGCGGCCGTAAGCGTAATCAGAAGGGGGCGCTTTTTTGCTTTTAACTCACAATTGAGTTTAATTCAGGTTGCTTCAACCACAACCAGTTACAGCTATCGCTTGAGGTAAAGTATGACCGGAACCATCATCAATGTCACTACCGTCCTGGTGGGCGGCGCTATCGGCTCCCGTTTGGGCCACCGTCTGCCGCGGAAAATACAAGAGATCGTAATGAATGGCCTGGGACTGATGGTTATTGTCCTGGGTGTCAGCATGGCCCTGGAGAGTCAAAATTTGCTGATAGTGATGGGGAGCGTGCTCATCGGCGGGCTGCTGGGGGAGTGGTGGCGGATTGAGGATGGTCTGGAAAGAGTCGGCCGCTGGTTGGAGGAGCACTTTGGACGGCCGGATGACGCGGCGCAGGGACGCTCGATCACCCGAGCCTTTGTTACCACCAGCCTGCTCTTCTGCGTGGGGCCGCTGACCATTGTCGGCTCAATTCTGGATGGCTTGACCGGCAACTTTCAGCCGTTGGCGATCAAGAGTATGCTGGATGGTTTTGCCGCCCTGGCCTTTGGGGCGTCGCTGGGTCCGGGAGTGATGTTTTCGGCGGTGTCTATTCTGGTTTACCAGGGTGGCCTGACTCTCCTGGCTCTGATTTTTGGTTCCAGCTTGACCGGCATCACCGCCGAAACCCCGGCCGTAATCGAGATGAGCGCCACCGGCGGCGTACTGATCCTGGGCATCGGTTTAATATTGCTGGAGGTCAAACCTATCCGGGTGGGTAATTTTTTGCCGGCGCTGCTGATTGCCCCGCTGATTGTGGTGATCCTACAGTTTTTTGGTTTTACTTTCTAAGCCTCAGGCGCAACCCCCTTCACCTTGTTCCGGGGCAAGTGTCGTCAATCGTAAATCCAAAATCCTACCGCCTCAACCGGTACCAGATCATCACCTGAATCCCGTAGCTCACGGTAAAGACAATGATAGCCACAATGAACAGCCATATCAGTCGTCCTGGTTTGAGCACCGTGCTCAGAGTCACTGGCGGGACGACCGTGGCTGTTGGCGTTGGCTCTGTCGATTCGCTTTGAGCCAAGCTCAGGTCAGTTTCCGGTAAGGCGGCCGGCGGGGGAGCTGCTGCGGTGCTGTCGGCTTGACCAGCAGCGTCGGTGAATGGGGTGGGTGGGGCAATCGAGCTGGGGATGGGAGTGAGCGTTGGCGGCGGCGCTGTAGTTGGTGTCACTTGAACCGGCGTCTCGGTGGGCGCGCTGGTGGGAATGGAGGGCGGCGGCGCAGCCGGAGCTACTGGCTGCGCTCGCTGCTCGGGGGAACCGCTCTCGATCAGCAGGCGCGGGGCACCGCCAATGAAGCAGTCAGCCCCATTGCTGCAAATAGCGCCGGGCAATTCGATGGTGTAGCCCCCGTTATTGGCCGTAATCGTTTGTTCGTTGCCTCGCTCATCAACCAACAGCGCCTGTGGCGCAATAGCGCCGAGCAGAAACGTGGCCGGAGTGGGGTCCATAGTCCACAAAACGGTGGTGGTTTGGCCGTTCCGGTCTAATGTAACGACATAAGTCTTCCCCACCTGCTGCCAGGCGGCCGCCCTGATTCCGGTCAGGTGGCGGGTTGCTACCCGGTAGGCATCGAAGGCCGGCCGGCGGGAGTTGTCGCTTCGAAGCAAGCCGTATGGCCCAAGTCCCGGGTCGTCACGCAGCTTATTGAAAGCGACCCGCTGCGCTCCGCTGGCCAGGGCCAGGGCAAAGCTCTGGATCACAAAGGCGCTTTGCTCTTCCAGGGTGATACTGACGCCGGCCGGAGTTTGTGATGAAATGAGTGGATCGACCGATGGCGGAGCGTTGGTTTCATTCAGCCAGATCGGTTTGCTCAGACCATAGCCGGTTAGGACTGAATTGACATCGGTCAAGATTTCCACCATCTGGCCGGGGTTGTAGTAGAGATGGTAGCTGACCACATCGAAGAAATGATTTTCCTGGGCGGCTTCGGGATCGGCGGTGATGACTGTCAATAAGCGGGCCAGGTATTGGGGCTGGCTTCGGTCTCGATCCCAGGTGTAGGTCAACCCGGCCAGGTGGACTTGCAGCGCCGGGTCAACCGCCTTGATTTTGAGATAAGCTTCTTTGAGCAGGCGGTAGTAATCTTCTTCCGTACCATCCCAGGTATGATTGGATGAGGCCGGATCGGTTACGTCTGGTTGGTGCCAGATGACCCAGTGATTGATCCGGCCCCGGTATTGGGTGGCAATCTTAAAGACAAAATCGCCCCAGTATTCCAGCGGCGGTACCGCAGTAGAGGCGCCGCTGGCGGTAGCCCAGGCTGGCGTCCCGATAAGCACGGCCACAATTTCCCGCCCAGCAGCAATTTCCGCATCCAGGAAGGTGTCGGGAACATTGGCCGGTTTCCAATCGGAGGGGCCGCCGGGCTGAACCACATCCCAGCGCAGGAAGATACGGCTCCAGCCGGCTCCGGCTGCGTTGGCTTCTTCAACATTGACAAAGCTATCCACCAAACCAAAACGAGGATCGAATGGGGTGGGGGGGGCGGCCTCAGGTGGTGGCTCCTGAGCCACGGCAGGTGATGATAGCCAGATCAGGCTTAGCCATAAAAGGGCGGCTATTAGGGCAAATCGGCCGGAACTACTTCCTATAGTCATAAATTAAAGTTTACATAAAAATTTAATTTTGTAAAGTTAAACCCGTAGCGAAATGCAGCCGATTAGCTTAGGAATGAGAATTAAATAACTTCCCTAATCTTCTGATTGGACTTTTGACAACGTAAACCCAGGTCAACGAACTTCGAGTTGACTGAG
>CAYZHI010000281.1:0-5027 GCA_964477335.1 uncultured Caldilineaceae bacterium
GAAGAAGGGTATATTCAAGTAGGGCGCTTTGTGCTGCAACAATTCTGATTCGGCCACTATCTCAGGCCTGGCCCACAGGTAAAGCTGGTTGATCCCAAACAGAATGGGAATAAATAACACGGCCATCAGCAACAGGGTCATGGCCCCGCTTTCGGCCAGGCGGCGAATGGTAAAACTCCAGGCGCCGCCCACCACGTGGTGCAGCATGGTAGCCGCAACGCAGCCCAGGGCAATGGAGACCCAGAACAGGTAGCCAAACAGATAAGATTGGAAGAACTGCTCCCGGCTGATAAATGCGCCAATCACGCCAATAACCAGGCCGGTGCCGCCGACGATCAGGGACCATTGTTGGATTCGGTTCAGGCGGGGCTGGAGGGCTTCACTCTGATTCATGGGACTCCTCAGTCTCCTTTGGTTCAGGTTGACTATCCAAACGGGGCAAATCCTCGGCCGGCAGGGAGTCGACCGGGAAATTCTGGCTCAATTGCAGCGCCCGAATATAGGCCACAATGGCCCAGCGATCCTCCGGCTTTATGCGCGAGGCGTAGCTATACATCCGGCCAAAGCCGTTGGAAATGACCTCGTAGTAGTAGCCATCAGGCTGCTGGCGTAGCCGGTCGGTATGGTACGAGGCCGGTTGGGGAAAACCGCGTTGCACGATCATCCCTTGACCATCGCCAACCCGGCCGTGGCACGGCGAGCAGAAGATATCGTAACGTTCCCGGCCTCGCTCTAACACCGCCGGCGTTACCGGTATCGGGAAGGTATCAACATACTCACCGTTGACTTTACCCGTGTACATGGCCTCATTGAGTAAGATTTGGCCCCACTCGCCGCGGGGGATGGTGTTGGCCGGAATCGGCCGGGCGGAAGTTCCATCTTCAAAAAGAGTGCTGGGAGTCAGCGGCCGGTAGTAAGGCTGCTGGCGCATGTGCAAAGGCACCAGGTCGCAGCCGGTAACCAAAATCAACAAGCTGGCCAAAAAGATCAGCCATAACAACCTGCCGGGTTGAACGCGATTATTCATGCGATGCTTTTCCTTCGTCATATGCAGCTTGAGAGGCCTCAGTCGTAGATTTCGGCGCCATGCTGCGGCACCTCGTAAACGCCCTGCGGCGCCAAACTCTCCAGAAATTTCCGAGTCTCTACCAGATCAAATTTCGGATCGGTCACCATAACACACAGAAAGAAGCGGTCCCGTGAGGCCAATTGGAACCTGGGCACGTTAAAAACAGGATGGTAGGGCATCGGCAGCTTATTCAGCCCCAACATCCCCACCACGGCCCCAACCGCAGCCCCCAACACGGCCGACTCAAAGGTGACGACCATGAAAGCAGGCCAGCTATGGAACGGCCGGCCGCCAATGTTAATCGGATAGTCAATTACGGCGGTGTAGTATTGAATCAAATATCCGGCCAGGCCGCCGGCAATAGCGCCCAACAGCACGATGTAGGGCACCCAGTTGCGGCGCAAGCGCAACGCCTCGGATAGCCCATGCACCGGAAAAGGCGTGTAGGCATCCAGGTTCCGGTAGCCGGCTTCGTAAGCCTGTCGAGTTTTCTCCACCAGCTCCTCGCCGTCGCTAAATTCTGCCATCAGGCCAAAAATGTCTGCTTTTACGGCGGCCACGTTGCTCATAGCTGCACCCCCGTTTCACCCTTAGAGTGGGCCTGTTCTTTGGTTTTGAAGAGCAGCTCGCGCACCTCAAAGATCGAGATCATTGGCATAGTCCGGATGAACAGGAACAAGAGGGTCAAGAATAGGCCGATTGTGCCAAAGAGTAGCGCCCAGTCCCAACCAGTGGGGAAATATAAGGCCCAACTGGACGGAATGTAATCGGCGCTGAGGCTGATCACTACAATCACGAAGCGCTCCAACCACATCCCAATATTCACAACAATTGAGATGAAGAACAACACCAAAAGGTTACGCCTGATCCGCTTGAACCAGAGCAGTTGAATAACCACCGAGTTGCAAAAGACCATGCCCCAGTACAGCACGGCGTACGGACCACCCACCCGGTTCAAGAGCATAAAGATTTCATAGTCACTGCCGCTGTACCAGCCAACGAAGAACTCGATCAAGTAACCATAACTGACCACCAGTCCGGTCGTCAGCATCACTTTGGCCATCAGATCAAAGTGGCGATCGGTGATGAAATCTTGCAGCTTGTAGATTTTGCGAATTGGGATTAATAAGGTAATGACCATAGCAAAACCGGAGAAGATCGCCCCGGCCACAAAGAAGGGCGGCAGCACCGTGGTATGCCAGCCGGGCAGCACCGAGATGGCAAAGTCGAAGCTAACCACCGTATGAACCGAGACCACCAGCGGCGTGGCAATTGCCGCTAACAGCAGGTAAGCCCGGTCGTAGTGATGCCAGTGGCGGGCCGAGCCGCGCCAGCCCATGGCCAACATGCCGTACAGAAACCTAAGCAGCGGATGTTCAGCTTTGTCGCGCATAGCCGCCAGATCGGGAAGCAACCCAACGAACCAGAACAGCGCCGAGGTGGTAGCGTAGGCGGTAATGGCGAAAACGTCCCAGGAGAGCGCGCTGCGGAACTGCGGCCACAGACCAAAGGTGTTGGGATAAGGGATAATCCAGTAGAAGAGCCAGGGCCGGCCCAGGTGCAAAATAGGGTACAGCCCGGCGCAGGCTACCGCAAACAGGGTCATCGCTTCGGCAAAACGGTTAATGGACGTGCGCCAATTCTGCCGGAAGAGAAACAGGATGGCCGAAATCAGCGTCCCGGCGTGCCCAATCCCGATCCACCAGACAAAGGTGATGATGGCAAAACCCCAACCCACCGGGATATTAATCCCCCAGATGCCCACCCCCCGATAGAACAGATAAGTGACCGAAATCAGAAAGAGGGTCAAAAGGATGGCGCCCAGGCCGAAACCGACCAGCCACCCCAGCGGAGTCTTGCGGCTGAGCACGGTTTCGCCAATTTTGTCGGTGATCGAGCCATAGGTGTGGCCGGGCTTCAAGAGCGGAACATCAGCTTGAGCAGAAAATGGTTTCTCAGTACGTCCAAGTTGCATACCCGTTACTCCTTATCGTGCGCTGAGGCAACTTCGTTGGGCGCCAGCTCAGGGTTGGGATTGGTCAGTTTGGCCAGATAGGTGGTGCGGGGACGCGTGCCCAGTCCGCTCAAAATACCGTAATTTTGCGGTTGAGCTTTAAGTTGAGCCACCTGGCTGTCGGGATCGTTGGTATTGCCAAAGACAATGGCCCCGGTGGGACAGGCCGCCTGGCACGCAGTTACAACCTCACCGTCGCGAATCTGGCGATGCTCATTCTTGGCCTGAATACGGGCGGCGCTGATCCGCTGCACGCAATAACTACATTTTTCCATCACCCCCCGATTCCGCACCGTCACATCCGGGTTGCGTTGGCCCTTCAGACTTTCCAAGCTTTGGTCGACGTATTGCAGAAAATTGAAGCGGCGCACCTTGTAGGGGCAGTTGTTGGAGCAATAACGCGTGCCGATACAACGGTTGTAAACCATCACATTCAAACCTTCGTGATCATGGACGGTGGCATTGACCGGGCAAACCACCTCACACGGCGCCTGCTCGCAATGCTGGCACATGACCGGCTGGTGCAACGGCTGCGGGTTGTCCAACTCGCCTTCAAAATAGGTATCGACGCGGATCCAGTGCATTTCCCGGCCATTGAGCACCTGCTCCTTGCCCACAATCGGAATGTTATTTTCGGCCTGGCAGGCAGTAACGCAGGCGTTACAACCATTGCACACATTCAAATCGACCACCATGCCCCAGGCATAGCTATCGTATTCGTACCCCGGAAAGAGGGAGATGTCGGGCGGCTCATGGAGCATGTGCTGGGCAAAGTCCGGTTCTTCCTTAAAATGCTCGATAGTCCCCACCCGGACAAACTCACGGCCTTGCATCCCGAAGTGGGTCTGAGTTGAGGCCAGCTGATACTGATCCGGGGTGGAGCGAACTTCCGCCCCGGTCGCCAGCCAGGGGGCGCTGGAAGTGCGTAAGGTATAGGTATTGAAACCAACCCCATTACCCACTCGGCCCACCCGGCTGCGGCCATAGCCAAGATTAAGGGTGATGACATCGTCAGCCTGGCCCGGCGTCACCCAAACCGGCAGCCATAAGCTCCGCCCGCCGTGGTGAATCTCGATCACGTCCTCGTTCGATAGGCCCAACTGCTCGGCGGTGACCGGGCTAACAAAGGCCGGATTATCCCACGTCAATTTGGTCAGCGGTTTGGGTAACTCTTGCAGCCAGCCGTTGTTGGCAAAGCGCCCATCCCACATGGCCGGATCCGGCCGGAAGGTGATCTCCACGCCACCCGCAACAGCGACAGCTTCAGCCGCCGCCGACTTGATCGCAGCCAAATCTACGGCAACCGGACGGGGCGGCAGGGCGCTGTTAGCGATGAAACCGTTGTAAAGTCCTTCCTTCCACCACTGCTCGGCATCCTGGGCAGAACTTTGATTGACCCAATAGTCATGCACAACCTCATAATCGGTCAGGCCGCCCTGGCCCACCATCGCCGCCAGCAGGTGATAGGCCGACTTGCTGTCATACAGCGGCTCGATCAGGGGTTGGGTCAGCGTGATCGTGCCATCATAAGCCCGGCCATCAGCCCACGACTCCAGGTAATGGCTGGCCGGGATGTGCCACTGGCACAGCGCCGAGGTTTCATCCTCGTACAGGCCCATCCGAATACGCAGACTGACCTGTTGCATGGCCTCGGCAAAGTTTAGATCCACCGGGGCGTTGTAGACCGGGTTGGCATCGATGATGACCAGCAAATCCACCGCACCCGCGGCCATATCGTCGACCAGCTCAGCCAGCGATTGCATCTGGTCAACCGACTCAGACTCCAGGGGATCGGTGTAGATCACGGTCTGGCCCACGTTGCCCAACGCTTCATTAATCGCGTGCGCCAGGGCTTGGACAAGAGGCGGCTGGCTATCGCCGGCAATGACAATGGAAGCGCCCCGGTAAGCCTGCAAATCGCGGGCCAGCGCCGGAATCCCACCC
>CAYZHI010000282.1:0-5025 GCA_964477335.1 uncultured Caldilineaceae bacterium
GCCTCCAGCTACTCCAAACCCCAGAGCGTGCCCAACAGCCTGATCCTGCTGATGACCCGTTTCGGGGCCAATGTCCGGTTGGTGCATCCGCCCGAATTTAACCTCAAGCCTGAATTTCTGGAGCAGGCGAAAGAGAACGCCCGCAAGCACCACGGCAGTTTTGAGATCATGGACGACTTCAACGCCGGCGTCAAAGGCACCGACGTCTGGTACGCCAAGAGCTGGGGTCCCCTGCTGACCACCCTGGACAAAGACGAAGACCGCCGCATCACCGACCAGTACAAGGATTGGATCGCCGACGAGCGCCGCATGGCCATGGCCAATGAAAACGCCATCTACATGCATCCCCTGCCGGCCGACCGCAACATCGAAGTGACCGACGGCGTGATCGATGGACCCCATTCCGTGGTCTTCGACCAGGCCGAGAACCGCCTGCACGCCCAAAAAGCCGTGATGGCATTGACGATGGGGTAGACAATAGCAGGTTGCACGTTGCAGGTTGCAATTCTCTGCTACCTGCGGCTTGCAACCTGCGACCTGTAACTTGCAACTTTTGACAAATTAGCGACCCTGACAGGAGAGGAAATTATGGCAAAGCAAGTAGCCGTTGTCGCCATTGGCGGCAATTCCCTAATTAAAGATAAGCAGCATCAAACCGTTGAAGATCAATACCAGGCAGCCAAAGAAACCACGTATCACATTGCCGATATGATCGAGGCCGGCTGGGACGTGGCGATCGGCCACGGCAACGGGCCGCAGGTTGGCTTCATCCTGCGCCGCTCCGAGATTGCCAACAAAGTGGAAGGTATGCACGAAGTGCCGCTGGATGTGTGCGGCGCCGATAGCCAGGGGGCTATTGGTTATGCCTTGCAGCAGACCCTGCAAAACGAACTATACCGCCGCGGCATCAAAAAACCGGTGGCTACGGTGGTTACCCAGGTGTTGGTTGACCGTAACGACAAGGCTTTTCAAAACCCCACCAAACCCATCGGCGGTTTTATGGACGAACCGGAAGCCAAGCGCCGGGCCGCCGAGATGGGCTGGAGCGTCGTCGAAGACGCCGGCCGGGGCTGGCGGCGGGTGGTGGCTTCACCCCTACCCAAAGAAGTGGTTGAACTGGAAACCGTCCAAACCCTGATTAACGCCGGCGTGGTGGTGATTACCGTCGGCGGCGGCGGCATCCCGGTCATCGATGCCGGCGAGGGGCAGTACCAGGGCACGGCCGCGGTGATCGACAAGGATTTTGCCAGCAGCCTCCTGGCCCAAAAAATTAACGCCGACCTGTTCCTGATCTCCACCGCCGTTGAAAAAGTAGCCCTGAACTTTGGCAAGCCTGACCAGAAGTGGCTCGATCACCTGACCCTGGCCGAAGCCAAGCAATACCTGGCCGAAGGCAATCACTTTGCCAAAGGCTCGATGGCCCCCAAGATTCAGGCCATCATCTGGTTCCTGGAAGCCGGCGGCAAGAAGGCCATCATCACCAATCCGGAAAACATCGGCCGGGCCTTACGCGGCGAGACCGGCACGCATATTGTAGCCTAAGGGAGATTAGGAGATTAGGAGGTTAGGAGATTCTCAATCTCCAATCTCTTTATCTCCTATCTCCTATCTCCTATCTCCGCAAAAGCAAGGAGTTTCCTGTGGAACATGTTATTGGTCTAAAATGCGTTATCTGTGGCAAGCAGTATGGGGTTGATGAGATCGACTACGTTTGCCCTGACCACGGCGATGAAGGCATTGTTGACGTTCAATACGACTACGAGCTGATCGGGCGACGCTTCAGCCAGGGCGACCTGCTCCACTCGACCGATTACACCATCTGGCGTTACAAGCCGCTGCTGCCGGTTGAACCGGCCAGCCCGGTTCCGCCCCTGACCGTGGGCTGGACGCCGCTCTATAATGCGCCCCGCATGGCGGCCGAATTGGGGCTGAAGCAGGTCTGGGTGAAAGACGACGGCCGCCTGCCGACCGCCTCCTTCAAAGATCGGGCCAGCGCTATTGCCGTGGTCAAAGGCCGGGAAAAAGGCGCAGCCATCATCACCACCGCCAGCACCGGCAACGCCGCGGCCGCGTTGAGCGGCCTTTGCGCCAGCGTCAAGCAGCCCAACGTCATCTTTGTGCCGGAAACCGCGCCGCCGGCCAAGATTGCCCAACTGCTTGTATTTGGTTCAACCGTGGCCCTGGTCAAAGGCACCTACGACGACGCTTTTGAGCTATGCCTGCAAGCCGCCAAAGCGTACGGTTGGTATAACCGCAACACCGGCTATAATCCCTATATGAGCGAAGGCAAAAAGACGGCCAGCTTTGAGATTTGCGAGCAGCTCGGCTGGCAGGCGCCCGACCGCATCTTTGTCAGCGTGGGCGATGGCTGTATCATCGGCGGGCTGCACAAGGGGCTTAAGGATCTGTACGCCCTGGGCTGGATCGACCGGCTGCCCAGGATTATGGGCGTGCAGGCCGAGGGCAGCAGCTACCTGTACCAGGCCTGGAAAAATGATGAGGACGTGCTGACCAAACCGCCCATCGACGCCCACACCGTGGCCGACAGCATCAGCGCCGGCCTGCCCCGCGACCGCATCAAGGCCATGGCCGCGGTCAAAGAGACCGCCGGCGCTTACATCAGCGTCACCGATGAAGAGATTCTAGCGGCCATCCCGGCCATGGCCCGCGGCAGCGGCGTTTTTGGCGAGCCGGCCGGAGCTGCCGCCTACGCCGGCCTGGTCAAAGCGGTCAACGAGGGCCTGGTCTCTGGCGATGAGCGGGTGGTAATACTGAATACCGGCAACGGTCTCAAGGACGTCGCCAGCGCCATGAAATCGGTCGAGTTGGTCGGCACCCGGCCGTACCGCATCGAACCAACTTTGGACGACCTCAAACGAGTGGTCGCCACGTGGAAATAACCACAAAGTAATCAGTGGTCGGTTATCAGTGATCAGTTCAACTGTTTACTGATCACTAATCACTGATCACTGACTACTGATAACTGTTTAATGCTTTCTAAGGAGAAACCATGTTAGACTTAACCATACACCCAGATCGGCTCCAACGAGCCGTGCAGCGAGCCAAAGAACGAAATATCATTATCCCGACCTTCAAACAACAAATCAACCCCCAACTCGTCCCCGCCAGTATCAAAGCCAAGCTTAAAAATGTCGGCCTGTGGGATTTGAATCCGGTTAACCTGTTCCGGATCACCTGGCACAATGAGCCGGTGGCCAAAGGCGGCGGCTTTGGCCCGGTCAATATAATGGAGTTCCCCAAGGAACTGACCGGCGTCTCGGCCCGCATCGTCTTACCTATTGGTAAATGGTTCCCCACCGGCGCCCACAAAGTCGGCGCGGCTTTTGGTTGCCTGGTCCCCCGGCTGGTCACCGGCCAGTTCGACCCGACGACCCAGAAAGCCGTCTGGCCCTCCACCGGCAACTATTGCCGCGGCGGCGCCTACGACTCCAACCTGCTGGCCTGCGAGTCCATCGCCATTCTGCCCGAAGGCATGAGCAAGGAACGTTTTGACTGGCTGGCCTCGGTGGCCGGCGAGGTCATCAAGACCCCCGGCAGCGAGAGCAACGTGAAAGAAATCTTTGACAAATGCTGGGAACTGCGCCGCTCCGGCCAGGACCTGTTCATCTTCAACCAGTTCGAGGAGTTTGGCAACTACATGTGGCACTACGAGGTAACGGGCCGGGCTATGGCCGAAGTGCTGGAGCAGATTATGGGGCCTAACGATACCTACCGCGGCGCCGTCTACACCACCGGCTCGGCCGGCACCATCGCCAGCGGCGACTACCTGAAGAACCTCTTCCCGGCGAGCAAGATTGCCGCCAGCGAGGCCCTGCAATGCCCCACCCTGCTCAACAACGGCTTTGGCGCGCATCGCATCGAGGGTATCGGCGACAAACACGTGCCCTGGATTCACAACGTTAAGAACACCGACATGGTCATGGCCATTGACGACGAGGCCCCTATGTCCTTGATCCGCCTCTTCAACGAGCCGGCCGGCAAAGCCTACCTGATCAAGCGGGGCGTCCCTCAGGCCCTGGTCGAAAACCTGCATTTGCTGGGCATTTCGAGTGTCGCCAACCTGTTATCAGCGATCAAGTTTGCCAAATATTATGAACTGGGTGAAAACGACATCGTGATGACCGTCTCGACCGACTCGATGGATATGTACTGCACCCGCCTGACCGAGCTGACCGAAGAGCGGGGCGAATTTACCGAGCACGACGCCGTGGTCGCCTACCACCAACATCTGCTGGGGCTAACCACCGATTACTTGCAAGAGCTAACTTACGTGGACCGCAAGCGGGTGCACAACCTCAAGTATTACACCTGGGTGGAGCAGCAGGGCAAGACCTACGAGGAAATCCTGGCCCAATGGGACGATCCCAACTACTGGACCAGCTACCAGGGTCACGTCGAAGAACTGGACGCCCTGATCGAGGAGTTCAACGGGCGGACGGGGTTGCTCAAAGCGCTGTAAGCCTTTCCCAAAACGTTCAAGCGCCGGTCACTTTTGAAGTGACCGGCGCTTTTTCATCGGAATGAGTCAGTCGAAGAAACCCGTTTTTTGGCAAGAACGGGTTTCTTACAACCCAAAGATATTGCCTATGGTCACTCTTGCCTGAAAGCCTGGGGCTGAAGCCGCCAGGCTCAAAGAGCGAAGCCTTATCAGGCTAATGATGACCGCCCCCAACATGGCCAGGATGGCCACTGTGCCCGGCACCAACACCGGCCGGTAGTTCAGGCTGGCCTCCATTTTTTCCGAACCAAAGGCCAGCGCGCCGAAGAGCAGGCCGTAAATGGTCGTGACCAGGGTGATGATCTGCCGCGCCCCGGTTTCCAGATTATCAAGGGACTTTTTCTCCTGTTCGTCAAACCAGAGCCGTAACGCTTCTTCTGGCGGCGTTTCCTGCCGCGGCTCACCCACCGAGATTTCGGTCATAGCGCTACTCCTTGATCGTCACCGGCACAATAAAATAACTGCCGTCTTTGGGGCACTTGAAGCGATATTCTACTTCTTTGATC
>CAYZHI010000283.1:0-5023 GCA_964477335.1 uncultured Caldilineaceae bacterium
GCTTCATCGCTTCCACGGCCGAACTGACTGTGGCGTAACCGGTAATGACCACGGTGACAATCGTCGGATCAAAAGTCCGAATCTTTTCGATGACTTCCAACCCCGAAATCCCGGGCATCTTGAGATCAACAAAAACCATATCCGGCTTTACCTGCTTGACCAGGGTCATGCCCAATATGCCGTCGGTTGCGGTGACGATGTCGTGGTTACTGCCGGCCAAAATCTCGGTGCAAGAATCAAGCACCACTTCCTCGTCATCGATGATCAGGATCTTGTATTTGTCCGCCATTGCTGGCTACTCGTTCCTCGGCTGCCACCGGCAGCCTGACAATGAAGGTTGTACCCTGGCCCACTTCACTTTCAACCGTTATGCTGCCGTTATGTTCCTTGATGATGCCATAACTGATGGCCAGGCCCAGGCCGGTGCCGCGCCCGACCTCCTTGGTGGTGAAAAAAGGATCAAAAATCTGCTCGATATCCTGCTCGGCAATACCGTGGCCGGTGTCGGTAAATTCCACCTCAATATAATCTTTGGCCGGTTCCACTCTGGTGGCCAGCGACAGGAGTCCTTCACCCGCCATCGCTTCGGCGGCATTGATGAGGATATTCATAAATACCCGCTCGATTTGGGCTGGATCCATCACCACCAGCGGTAAATCTTGCCCAAAGGCTTTTTCAATATAGATGTTGTGGAAGATGGCCTGGTTTTCCAATAAGGCAATGCACTCCTCAAGGACTGAATTAACATTACATAATCTTTTGTCCGGCTTCTGTTGCCGTGAGAAATCCAGCAGTCCCCGGATGATATCGCGGCAGCGGTTGGCCTGGGTGACAATTTTCTTGACCGAGTCGGTACCGGCATCGTCGCAAGGCAACCGTTCCAGGAGCAGGTGCGAGTAGGCCACAATGCCTTGCAGAGGATTGTTCAATTCGTGGGCCACGCCGGCGGCCAACTGCCCGATCAGGGCTAACCTTTCCGACTCCATCATCTTTTTGCGGGTAAACTCCTTCAACTGCTCATCCCGTTCCTGCAAAGCCGCGGCCATCACATTGAAAGTCTCGGCCAACTCCCCCAATTCATCATTCGAGGTGATTTCCACGCTGGCCTCCAGATTGCCCCGGGCGATTTGTTGCGAAGCCGACACCAATTTATTGATGGAGCCTGAAATCCGGCGGGCCATAAAGTAGGCCACCCCCAGCCCAACCAGCGCCCCCAGCAGGGCAATCGCCAGGAACGCGACGATTGTCCGCTGCTTGATATCAAGATATTTCTGCTCCAGAATACCCACATACAAAATGCCGATAATCTCGTCACGAATGTTTCTGATGGGTTCGTAGGCGGAAATGTACCAGTCGTTAACCACATAGGCTCGCCCCATCCACGGCTGCCCGGTTTTGACCACCTGGTCGTAGACCTCTGCCGAGACTCGGGTGCCGACTGCTCGTGAGCCATCCGGATTTTTGACATTGGTCGAAATTCGCAGATCATCCTGAAAAATTGTGGCGGTGCCGATGTCCTTTCCGCCATATTTGCTCTCGCCAAAGACGGTGGCCTTGGTCTTGTCGACAATATCGAAATTCCGATTCAGTAAAACCCCGCCGTACAAGATGCCAATCAAATTGTCTTGATAATCAAAGATCGGCGCAGCGGCCTTTAACATCATCCCCCTTGTTTCCTCCGTCTCCGGCCTGGCCCTGGCCTTGGGTGTGTCGACGAATTTGAAATAAGCCTGCTCGGCCAATCGCGGCGACTCCTGCTGTAAATCCTCAGCCGCCACAATAGCGGTGGCGGCAACCGGCTCTGGCCGGTTCAGGACTGCCCTGACAAGTTCATCATGACCCTGACTGTCCCCATAACGGTCAACATTGCTGGCCCGAAAAAGAACGGCGCCGGTCCGGTCGGTGAGGGTCAGGATATCGAGCTTTTCCCTTTCCTTGACATTGACCAACTCAGCCTTGACTTGCAGTAGGTTATCGGCTACTAACGCATCTCTGAGAAAGAACCGGTCGGCCGTAAACCGAACTACATCGTTAATCCGCTCCAATTCATTTTGATATATCTCGCGGGCCGCATTGAGGTCCCGGCGGACCATTTCCTGGGCTTCGGCCACGATGCGGCTGCCAATCAGTTGAACTCCGGCGACGATGAAAACGGTACTGATAATCACAATCACCAGTAAGAAGCTCAGGGTGAGCCTGGTCGCGAGCCGCATCCTCACCTCGCTCTGGCAACTACCTATTTACAGGGCGGCATGCACCAATTCAATCAGGTCCTTGACCGCCAGCCGCTGCTCATACCCGGTGGTTTTGACCGCATCCCGGTACATCGTCACATCCTTGGGACAGGCCACCACCAAATCCGTCACCCCCTCCAGGGCGGCGGCTTCGCGAATGCGCGCTTCGCTGGGCCGCTCTTTGACCTCGCCCTCGGCCATCCAGATGCGACCGCCGCCGGCCCCGCAGCACAAGGCCCGGTCGCCGTGGCGAGGCAGCTCAACCAACTGGCAGCCGGTCGCCTCGATCACCCGTCGCGGCGCGTCGTACACGCCGTTGTAACGGCCCAGGTAACACGGGTCGTGATAGGTAACTTTCCGGCCCAACTTCTGGCTGAATTTGAGCTGGCCCGAGCTGATCAGTTGGTCCAATAACTCGGTGTAATGGAGCACCGGCCGGCCGCCGTTGATTTCGGCCGGATATTCGTGCTTGAGGGTGTTGTACGAGTGGGGGTCGGTGGTGACAATAGCCTGGTAACTACATTTACTCAACGCCGCCGTATTCTTCTCCACCAGCAGCTCGAACAGCCCCTCTTCACCCACCCGGCGCACGTCGTTGCCGGCGTTCTGCTCGCCCTCATACAGCAGGCCAAAGTCAAGCCCGGCTTTCTGAAAAACCTCAGCCGTCATTGTGGTAATGCCGGTCAACGTGGCGCTGTACGAGGCATAGTCGCCCACGAACCAGAGGTATTCCACCGCTTCTTTGCGGGCGTCTTTGATTTTCGGCTCGAGATCTTTGGTCCATTTGGCCCGCAGCCGGGGCGATTGGCCAAAGGAGTTGCCATAGCGACCCAGGTTAGCCAGCGCCTCCTGCAGCTCGGCGTCCACCCGTCCCTCGATGACCAGGTGGCGGCGCATATCCACAATCGGCGCGACGTGCTCGACAAACAGCGGACATTCCTGGTCGCAGGCGTAACAGGTGGTGCAGGCCCACAAGGTTTCGTCGGGAATGACCTCCCCCACCAGAGACTTCTGCAATATCCCGTTGGTCGAGCCGCTACTCAAGGCCGCCCCGCGGGCCTTCAGGTTGTCGCGCAGGCTCATCATCAGTAACTTGGGCGACAGCGTCAAGCCGCTGGCATAGGCCGGGCAGACCTCCTGGCAGCGACCGCACTCGGTGCAGGTGTAAAAATCCAGCATCTGCCGCCAGCGGAACTGCTCCACCTGGCTGACGCCAATGTTACCGCCCACCTCCGGCGCCGGCGGCAAATGGCCGGGCGCGGCCAGATTGCGCAGAAAAACCGCCGGGATCGAGGTGACCACGTGAAAATGCTTGCCGCCCGGCAATTCCGTCAAAAACAGCAGCACCACCCCCAGGTGAACCCAATAGGCAAACTCCTCGATCACCACCTGAGTACGCTCCGGCAGCCCGGCGAAGAGCTGCCCGACAGCCGCCGAGACCGGTCGCCAGGCCGCCAGCGGATCTTCGCCCAGATTAATGCGAATACCGTTCATCACCAGCAGGCTGAGCATGATTGTAAAGATAAACAGCAGGACCATCACTCCCTGGTTTTTATGGCTGCCCTGGTATCGTTCCGGGTTAGCTACCAGCCGCAGGTACAGCCCGTAACCAACGGCAATCATCACCAGAACGGCGAACAGGTCCTGGAGCAAGGCGTAGGGCCCTAACTGTCCAAGCAGCGGCAGGACAAAATCAGGCGCGGCAAAGGCCACCAGCCCCTCGATGATAGCCTGCAAAATCGTGGGGAACAGGATCAGGAAGCCCCAAAAGATGAAGAAGTGGGAGGTGCCCGGGATCAAGAAGCGGAACAGCCGCAATTGCCCGCCCACATAGACCAGCACGCTTTTGATCCGTTCACCCCACTGCCCCAAGCAGTCGCTGGGCTGGCCGCGCCGCAGATTGACCCACAGCAGTTGGTAGACCCGCCAGCCAAAGATGCCGCCTGCCGCCAGCAACGCCAACAGGACCACAATCGACTTGATCACCTCATATGACATCGCCCTAGCCGCCTTTCGCTGCTTTAACCTGCTCGGTCAGAACATCCAGCAAATCAAGCATGTCGATCGTGGCCCCGTACTGGGCCACGTCGAAGATCGGCGCGCCGGGGTCGGTGTTGATGGCGACGATCAATTCACTGGCAGTGATCGCCTCAACGTGCTCCGGCGCGCCGCTAATACCCAGCGCCAGGTAAAGCTTCGGCTTAACGTGCTTGCCTGATTTGCCTACCATCCGGCTGGTCGGCAGCCAGCCCTGGTCCACCACCGGGCGGGAGGCGCAGACCACCCCGCCCAGCGTCTCGGCCAATTCCTGCGCCAGCTCGATATTGTCCTCATTTTGGATGCCGCGGCCCACCGAGATCAAGATCGGTTCTCTGGAGATGTCCACATCGCTGCTATCCGGTTCCAGATACTGTTTCAACGTCACGCGTAGTCCCTCTAGCGGTGGGGCGGCGATGGTAGTCACCTCCGGCGGTACAGCCGCCTGGCCCTCCTCCGGCTTGAAACCGCCCGGAATCATCGTCGCCAGGGTGGGGATCGCCGGCAGCGCCGTTTCGGCCATGATCTTGCCGCCGCAAATCTGGCTGACCAGCTTCCCGTCGGCCGTAACGGTTTTGCAGGAACTCACCAGCGGCCAACCCAGCCGGGCCGACAATACCCCGGCCACCTCTGCGCCAACAGAGGTGTCGCCAAAGAGCGCCAGGCGCGGCATCTCATCTTGCAGCAGGCCGGTCAGTACTTGCTGGTAAGCCTCCGACGTAAATTCGGCCAGGGCCGGATGGTCCAGATAC
>CAYZHI010000284.1:0-5019 GCA_964477335.1 uncultured Caldilineaceae bacterium
GTTATCACCTACCGGCCGGCAGCCGGGTAATGTATTCGCCCTACCTGACCCAGCGCGATCCGGCCTACTGGCCCAACCCGACCCGCTTTGAGCCGGAGCGTTTTTCACCGGGGCAAAGTGAAACCAGGCCAGCCTATACCTTTGTGCCCTTCGGCGGTGGGAACCGCATCTGTCTGGGGGTTACTTTTGCCCAGGTGGAGGCCAAAGTCATCATGGCCCGGCTGCTGCAAAAATTCGATTTTAGCCTGCTCCGGCCCAACGTCCACATGCACATGGGCGTCACCATCGAACCGCGGCCCGGCGTGATCATGCAAATCCGGCGGAGAAAAGCGATATGACCTTCAACCCTGGCCCGATAGTGCTGGTCGGTTCCGGTGAAACCGGGGCCAGTATGCGCGCCGTGTATGATTGGCTGTTTAGCCGATTGGAACGCCCGATTCGCCTGGCTATTTTAGAGACCCCGGCCGGTTTTGAACCCAACTCGGCCTGGGTGGCCGGCCAGATTGCCGACTTCATGCAAAAACGGCTCAAAAACTTCCGGCCTGAGGTCGCCGTCATCCCGGCCCGCAAACGGGGCAGCCCTTACAGCCCGGACAATCCAGAGTTACTGACGCCGCTGCTAACCGCCAACGTGATCATGATGGGCCCCGGCAGTCCCAGCTACACCAGCCGGCAGTTGCACGATAGCCTGGCCTGGCATACCCTGATCGCCCGCCACCGGCTGGGGGCGGCGCTGATTTTTGCCAGCGCCGCAACCGTGGCGGTGAGCGCCCACGCCTTGCCGGTGTACGAAATCTACAAGGTAGGCGAGGAGCTGCACTGGAAAACGGGCCTGAATCTGTTCCAGCCTTACAACCTCTCCCTGGCGTTCATACCCCATTGGAACAACAGCGACGGGGGGGCCAACCTGGATACCAGCCGCTGCTACATGGGCCGCGCCCGCTTTGAGCAACTGATCGAGTTGCTGCCGCCGGTGGTGACGCTGGTGGGCATCGATGAGCACACCGCCCTGGTGGTCGATCCCGCCGCCCAACGCGGCCGGGTGATGGGCGTAGGCCAGGTCACCCTGCTCCGGGCCGGCCGGGAAGATTGCTTTGCGACCGGAGACAGTTTCAGCCTCACCGAGTTGGGACCATTTCAACTGCCCGCGCCGCAGACCGGCCTGCCGCCTGAAATCTGGGAAAGCGTTCTGGCGGCTCACGACCGAGCGAGTCAGCTTGCGCCACAAGAAGCGAAGCCGCCCGAAGCAGTACTGGCCCTGGTGGAACAACGGGCGGCTGCTCGCGACCGCCGCGACTGGACAATGGCCGATGCTCTGCGAGGCGAGATCGAGGCGCTGGGCTGGCGGGTGCTCGACTCGCCGGCGGGGCCGGTGTTGGAGCCGGTTGAATGAAAATGGCGATTGAGTCGATTGATTATTAAACCCCCTCTTTCTCGCTGCGCCAAGTTGAGCTCCCCACCTCTTTGACTCTTGAGCAAAACTGGTCTATTGTAATTTGTCGCCAGAAAATTTGAAATTCCAAACTGACTTTAGGAGAACAACCTCTATGCCCGACATGATCTACCGAGAATTGGGCAAAACCGGCCTGAAAGTGTCGATTGTGGGCTACGGCGCCTCGCCGCTGGGGGCCGAGTTCGGCCAGATCGACCCGGAGGAAGGCCGGCGGGCGGTCCATTACGCCATCGACCACGGCATCAACTACTTTGACGTGGCCCCCTACTACGGCCGCACCCTGGCCGAAACTCGCCTGGGCGAGGCGCTGGTTGGCTACCGAGAGAAGGTGATCCTGGCCACCAAAGTGGGCCGGTATGGGGACGATCTGGCAACCGGCTTTGACTATTCGGCCGGACGGGTGACTGCCTCCGTTGACGAAAGCCTGCAGCGGCTGCAGACCGACTACCTCGATATTATCCAGGTCCACGATATTGAGTTTGCTCGCCGCGAGCAGATCATCACTGAAACCTTGCCGGCCCTGTTCAAACTCAAGGCCGCCGGCAAGGTCCGCTTTGTGGGCGTCACCGGCTATCCGCTCGGGCTGCTCAAAGCAGTGGCCGAGGCCGCGCCGGTGGACACCATCCTCTCTTACTGCCGCTACAACCTGCTGGATACGGCTATGGATGAAGTCTTGACGCCGCTGGCCCAAGAACGGGGCATCGGCCTGATCAACGCCTCCCCCCTCCACATGCGGGTGCTGACCGAAAAAGGCGCGCCCGATTGGCACCCGGCGCCCCGGCGAGTGCTCGAGGTTGGCCAGCAGGTGGCGCAATACTGCCGCAGTCGGGGCGTCGACATTGCCGACCTGGCCATGCAATTTGCGCTGCAATATGCCGGCGTCGCCACCACTTTGGTGGGCATGAGCAAGGTCAGGCATGTAGAGACCAACATCAAGTGGGTGGGTGTGGCGCCCGATCCCGAACTGCTGGCCGCGGTGCTGGGGATGATCAAACCGGTGGCTAATGTGGTCTGGCAGGAGGGCCGGCCGGAGAATTACGATCCCGGCGCAGTGACCAAACGCTCATGAAAGCGATCCGTTTTAACGCCCCCAAACAGGTAGAAATCGTTGACATTGCCGCGCCGCAGCTCGGCCCGGCCGAAGTGATGGTCGAGGTCCGCTACGTGGGCCTGTGCGGCAGCGACCTCAATATCTATCGCGGCCTCATGCCGCTGGTCCAATATCCCCGTATTCCCGGCCACGAAGTCAGCGGCGTGATTGTGGCCAAAGACGGCCTGGTTCCTGATTCGCTCAGGCTCGGCGATCAGGTGATGGTTTCGCCCTACACCCACTGTGGTCTCTGCCCGGCTTGCCGGATTGGCCGGTCGAATTGCTGCCAGTTCAACCAGACCTACGGCGTCCAGCGGGACGGCGTGCTGACCCGCCATTTTGCCGTTCACTACAGCAAGGTTTTTGCCAATCAAAATCTGTCGCTGCAGGAGCTGGCCCTGGTGGAACCGTTGAGCGTGGGCTACCATGCCGCCAACCGGGGCCGAGTGAGCGAGGTGGACACGGTGCTGGTCATCGGCTGCGGCACCATTGGTATGGGGGTGATTGCGGCGGCGGCAGCCAAGGGCGCTACGGTTATTGCCGCCGACGTCGACGAGCATAAGCTGGCCGATGCCCGCAAGTTTGGCGCTCAAACCACCATCAACTCGGCCAGCCAGGATGTCCGGGCCGCGCTGAGCGACCTGACCGCCGGTGAAGGGGTCACCGTGGCCATCGAGGCGGTGGGCTTGCCGGAGACCTTCCGCCTGGCCGTGGAGGCAGTCGCTTTTGCCGGCCGGGTGGTCTATGTCGGTTACGCCAAAAAAGAAGTCGGCTACGACACCACCGATTTTGTACGCAAAGAGCTGGATATCCTCGGCTCGCGCAACGCCTTGCACGTTTTTCCGGCCGTTATGAAAATGTTGGAGAAACGCCAACGGCCCTTTATGGATTTGATTACCAGGATCTATCCGTTCGCCGAGACCGGCCTGGCCCTGCGTGATTGGGACGCCGCGCCTGGCCAGTTCACTAAAATCTTGATTGACGTGCCGGCCTGAGTCTGGCCAGACCAGGAAAGGAATTCGCCATGCCAGAGATCTCTTTACCCGAAGATCGCTACTTTGGGCCTGATCCGGCCCAAAAAAAGATCGCCCGGCAACTTTATGCAGGTGTGGCCGGCCTGCCGCTGGTCTGCCCCCACGGCCACGTGGACCCGCGCCTGTTGGCCGACCCGGACTACTCGTTTGGCACGCCCACTGCCCTGCTGCTCATCCCCGACCATTACATTTTCAGGATGCTCTACTCCCAGGGCATCTCGTTGGAGCAGTTGGGCCTCCCCCGTCGCGACGGCGGCGCAGTGGAGCAGGATCACCGCAAAATCTGGCAACTCTTTGCCGAAAATTTTTACCTGTTCCGGGGCACGCCCACCGGCATGTGGCTAACCGACGAACTGCACTCCGTATTTGGCGTTGAGGACAAGCTGACCGGCGAGTCGGCCCAGGCGATTTACGACCAGATTGCCGACTGCCTGGCCCGGCCGGAGTTTCGGCCGCGAGCTTTGTTCGAGCGCTTCAACATCGAAGTGCTGACCACCACCGACGCGGCCACCGATCCGCTGGAGCAGCACCGGGCCATCCGCGAGTCGGGCTGGGCAGGCCGGATTCTGCCGACCTTCCGGCCCGACGGCGTGGTCAACATCGACGCGCCGGGCTGGCGGCAAAATATCGAGGCTTTGAGCGAAATCAGCGGCATCGACATCACCGGTTATAGCAGCTACATCCAAGCCCTGGAAAATCGGCGAACCTTCTTCAAGCAGATGGGCGCCACCGCCACCGACCACGCTGCCCTGACGCCTTACACCGAGGAACTGCCCGCGGCCACCGCCGAGACCATCTTCCAGCGCGCCCTCAAGGGCGCAGCCTCACCTGAAGACGCCACCCGCTTTACCGGCCATATGCTCATGGAAAACGCCCGCATGAGCATCGAGGACGGGCTGGTGATGCAGCTCCATCCCGGCTCGCTGCGCAACCACAACACGTTGATCTTTGAGCGCTTTGGCCCGGATAAAGGCGCCGACATCCCGATCCCCACCGAATATACCCACAATCTCTACCCGCTGCTGAACAAATATGGCAACGACCCGCGGCTCACCTTGATTCTCTTCACTCTGGATGAGACTACCTACTCCCGCGAGCTGGCCCCGTTGGCCGGCCACTACCCGGCGGTCAAGCTGGGGCCGCCGTGGTGGTTCTTTGACAGCCTCAACGGCATGAATCGCTACTTTGAGCAGGTGATGGAAACCGCCGGCCTGCACAACACCGCCGGCTTCAATGACGACACCCGGGCCTTTCCCTCGATCCCGGCCCGGCACGACCTGTGGCGGCGCGCCGCCAGCAATTGGGTGGCCGGCCTGGTGGTACGGGGCATTGTCGATCTGGCGGATGCCGGGGAGATGGCGCTGGAGCTGGCCTATCGCCTGGCCAAGCGGGCTTACAAGTTTGAGTAGGTTTCTCACTAAAAGACAACAATAGTTACACAC
>CAYZHI010000285.1:0-5016 GCA_964477335.1 uncultured Caldilineaceae bacterium
GCTTCATATACTCGGCCGTTTCAAAGGAGGTGTGGCCGCCATGCCCACCCAGGTTGTGGCCCAACATAATCTTGGTTTGGGCCGCGCAGGGGGTATCGTAGACCATTTGCAGGGTGGCAATCTCGGCGTCGAGGGCCTCATCCAGAGTCTTGCCGGCTTCGACGGCCGCCTTGAAAGCGGCGCCAATGCCATAGGAGGTGGTCATGCCAAACGACTTGGCCGCCAGGATCGTCTTCTTGTGATCCTTGGGGATATCCAATTTGGCCAGGATGCGATTGACGACGTTGGCGGTGGAGCCGGGGCTGGGGGCAAAGTCAACCACGCAGGAGGGGCCGTAAACGCCGCCGTAGAGGCGAGCGCATTCACGCCCGATCAAGGCCCGGTTGTCAGCGATGGCGTCGATGAACTTCTCGGCTGAAGCCCGGAAGTCCGGTTGTTGCTCGTAGAGCCATTCCAGAATCGGCGGGGTTTGATAGTGCTCCACAAAGGGGTCATCCTCGGGGCGCACCGGCCCATCATTGGTCAGCGCCAGCAGGATATCATAGTGGGCATTGACCGAGTCGACGTGGAGTGCGATCACTTCGGGCATTTCATTGCCGACGGCCTTCATGCCGTTGACGGCATCCACGTAGGGCTTGGCGTCGCTCAACTTGAACTGGGTGCCGCGTTTGGCTTTGATATTGCCGATATCCGCCTTGAGGGCGGCCATCGCTTGACCTACCATTGCTTCATAAACAGCTTGCGACATTGTTTAGTCTCCCTTTCTTCTTTGTAATATGTCTACAACGATGAGTGGTGAGGCAACTTTGCCTCTTCTACCAACGGGTTAACCTGATGACACAGCGCGTATTTTGGTTGCCGGTTAACTCACCCCCTTTCTATGGTGCGCTCAAAGGTATTGCTAACTCGTGTCAGTACAGCAATTCTTACCAGGTTGGTTTGGCAGCAGATTAGGTATCGTTACAAGGCGGCACACAACTGACTGCATTATTCGTGACATATTGCCGTTGCCAATTGCCCGGTAGCCACACCTTTGTTAAGGCTACAAGCGATTTTCAATAGACTCTGACTGGCGAATGTTAAACGTAGAATAATAGTAGAGAAAATTTGAAACCCATAGCGGAAAAATACTTGTCACAGCATTAAAGCCGTGATAAAATTATCCCCATAATCATAAATTCTAACATATTATACTTTCCTAACTCTTTCCTAACTCTTTCCTGGGACTATTTCCAATTCCGTTTGCTTATGATTGCCTGTCTGGACAAGCTCATTGAGACCAGGCGCATAAGATCATATCACTTTGAGTTTTGTTTGGCTTTAGACTCGGCTCAAAGAAACCTTAAACTCCGCTAAATCATTTAGTCTAACCGTCCGGTGAAGGAAGGTTCAATGACGACTGTTTTCCGGCTGCGACTGTTAGGCCCGGTTCAGGTAGAGCGGGCGGGAGAACCTTTAGAAGGATTCAAATCTCGTAAAGCTCTGGCTCTGCTGGGGTACCTGGCGACGCAGGATCAGCCTGTTGAGCGCGCTTACTTAACCAACCTTTTCTGGCCTGACAAACCTGAGGAAAGAGCCCGCAACAATTTGAGCCAGGCGCTGCACAATCTGTTGAGTCTTTGGCCCGATTGCATCAAGAGCGACTGGTATACCGTCGAGTTCCAGCCTGGCGCCGAAGATTGGGTAGACCTCAAAGCCTTTGCTGACTTGACCAGCCAGGGCGACCCCGCCGCGCTGGCGCTGGCCGCCGACCTATACCAGGGCGATTTTATGGCCGGTTTGTACCTGGACGACTGCCCGGAGTTCGAACAGTGGCTCAGAGTGGAACAGGAAAACTGGCGGCGCCAGGTTAACCAGGTGCTCTGCCAGCTCATCACCTGGCATACTGGCCGCAACGAATTGGAGCAGGCTCTTGAATATGCCAACCGGCTGCTGGCCATCGACCCATGCCATGAGGAAACCCATCGCCGCAAAATGCAGTTGTTGGCCCAAAGCGGCCAGCGCAGCGCCGCTCTGGCTCAGTATGAAAGCTGCTGCCGTCTCTTGCAGGATGAGCTGGGGGTAACGCCCGAAGCGGACACGGTGGCGCTGTATGAACAGATCCGCACGGGCGCCTTGAGTAAAGAGACCGCTGCTCTGCTGGATACCTCGACCAAATTTGCAGTTTCAACGCCGCCGGCGTTGCAGGCCTTCAATAACCTGCCGGCCCAATCCACCTCATTTATTGGTCGTGAAACGGAGTTAGCCATAATCGCCAAGCGACTGGCTGATCCGGCCTGTCGCTTGTTGACCATTATTGGCCTGGGCGGCATCGGTAAAACGCGTTTGGCCCTGCAAGCGGCTGGCGCCGTGCAGACCTTTGGGCACGGAGTTTGTTTCATTCCCCTCAGCTCAGTCAGGTCGACAGACTTTCTCATCTCGGCCATTTCCGATACGCTGGACTTTCCGCTCCACGGCCGGGGCGAGCCACGCGCCCAACTGATGAATTTCCTCAGTGATAAGGAACTGCTCCTGGTTATGGACAACTTTGAACACCTGTTGGCGGGGGCAACCTTGCTCACCGAGATTCTCCAACGCGCCCCTCAGGTCAAAATTCTGGTAACTTCGCGCGAGCGGCTCAATTTGCAGGAAGAGTGGGTGCTTGACCTGCAGGGGTTGCCCTTTCCCAAAGGCAGGGGCGACAGTGAGATCGAAAGCTATGGCGCCGTGCAGTTATTTCTCCAGCGAGCCCAACAGGCCCGGGCCGATTTCTGGTTGAGTTATCTGGATAAGCGGGCCATTGCCCGCATTTGTCGTCTGGTCGAGGGGCTGCCGCTGGCCATCGAATTGGCCGCCACCTGGACTCGCACCTTTTCCTGCCAGGATATCGCCGCCGAGATCGAAAAAAACTACAATTTTTTGACGACCTCGCTGCAAAATATTCCTACCCGGCATCGCAGTCTACGTGCTGCTTTCGCCCACTCCTGGCACTTGCTCTCGGAAAAGGAACGCTGTGTTTACCGTAAACTCTCTGTTTTTTGGGGCGGCTTCAGCCGACATTCGGCTGAAGCTGTGGTGGGGGCTTCAGCCACAACTCTGTCAGCGCTGGTGGATAAATCACTCCTGCGCTGGACTGCGCCCGACCGCTATGAAATCCACGAGTTACTGCGCCAGTATGGGGCTGAAAAACTCTCCAAAAATCCGGAAGACAAGCTGCGGGTAAAAGCCAGCCATTGTGAGCATTATGCCGACTTTTTGGAGGAGCACGAAGGCTGGCTGAAGCGAGGCCAGCAAAAGGAGGCCCTGGAAGCCATCAGCATCGAGATCGACAATATCCGGGCCGGCTGGTACTGGGCCGTCAGACACCGGCGGGAGGCCGAGTTTGAAAAGTACTGTGAGGGCCTTTTTCTCATTCACAATATGCAGAGTTGGTTCCATGAAGGCGAAACGGTCTTCAGATTAGCCGCAGACAGCCTGCGCCAAACCAGCCAGCTCAACGGTCAAACCAAAAAGATGTTGGGCAAAGTGCTGTCGCGTCAAGGCGTGTTTTGCGCCAGCCTGGGCCGGTATGACCAGGCCAGGGCAATTCTGGCCGAGGGACTGGCTATTTTTGAGGATCCGGAAATTCGCCGGAGCGCCCCGCTCAGCCTGACCTATCTGGGGGCGACAGCCTGGGCATTGGGCGAGTATGTTCAGGCCAGGCAACTTTGTCTCGAAAGTCTGGTTATTACCCAAGAACGAGGCGACCGCTGGCGCGAGGCCCTGATTTATGAGTATCTGGGCATGATCGCCATCAGTCTGGCCGAATATCAAGAAGCCAAAGATTTGGCGCAACGCTGTCTGGCCATCTTCAGAGAGTTCGACTACCGTAGCGGGATCGCTTTTTCGTTAAATCTGTATGGCATTGCTGCCCGCAATTTGGGTGATTACGAGGAGGCCAGGCAGTACTGCCAGCAGAGTCTGGCGATTGCTCGGGAAAATGGCGACCGCTGGGAAGAGGCTTTGGCGCTGCAATACCTGGGCATGATTGCCATTAGCGAGGGCGAGTACCGCACCGCCAAGGTTCTGGCTGAAAAAAGTGTGGCGATTTATCGGGAGTTCGATTACCGCAGTGGGGTGTCTTTCTCCATGAATTTGGTTGGCATTGCGGCCCGCAATCTGGGCGAACTCGAGGAGGCCAAGCAAGTTCACCAGGAAGTGCTACAAACCTGCCAGGAATTGGATTATCCCTTGGGGGTGGCGCTGGCTTCCTATTACTTGGGGCGCATTGCCTACCTACAAGGAGATCATCTGGCTGCCGAACATTGGCTGACCGATAGCTTGACCCTTGCCAAAAAGTTGGCCTATCAGCGGGGCATCACCCAGTCCCTTAACGTGCTGGGTAACGTGGCCTTTGCCCAGGGGAAATATCAACAGGCTGAACAGTACCTCTATGAAGCCCTTAAGCTGACCCAGGAGATGCACGCCACTCCGATGACCTTGGATATCTTGACCGGGCTGGCTCAACTGTTGGCTCAAGAGGGCCAGGCAGAACGGGCCATCGAGCTACTGGTATTTCCACTCAATCACACGGCCAGCAAGCAAGAGACTAAAGAAAAAGCGCATCGGCTTTTGGCCAAACTTACTCCCGCGTTGCCGACTCAAATTCAAGAACTGGCTCAGGCAAAAGGCGCCGCCGACACGCTTGAACAGGTGGTGGCCGAGATTCTGCAAAAGAAAACTGCGCCAGAGTTGGCAGTAGCCTATGTAAATTGAGTAGCGAAGGCTGGCTTAGCCCTGTCAGGATTTAAGGTAGGCCCGCTTCAGTTCAGCCGCTCCACTGACGTGAAGGTAGTCAAGAACGGTACCCTTAGCTTCACCCAGCCGCATCGTGCTGACCAGGTCGGCAAATTGTCCCCCCGTGACCCCATCGGCGATAATGGCCGCCCCCTGAGCGGCCTCTTTAACCGAGCTAGACAAGCCGGTTATCTGGCGGACCGGCGCTAATCGCCCCAACCGGCCGGTCAGTTCAGCCAGAAGTTCCGGAAAGCGGCACAG
>CAYZHI010000286.1:0-5013 GCA_964477335.1 uncultured Caldilineaceae bacterium
AGATAATATTACCGAATGCTGCGGTATCCTCTTTACCAAGTTGGTGCCCACCGATATCAACCTGGTGGAGTTTATCGAGCCGGCGCAGGTGAAGCAATAGTCCCGGCTTTTTTTGGAGTCAATATATAGAAATATTTATATATGTATATATAAAGGAGTAAAAGATTATGAGTGATACCCACAATGCCGTTCAAATGAATCAATCACAAGACGGACAGACCATCAAAACACAGGTGCGCCAGCATTATGGCGCTATCGCCGAACATTATGGCGGAGTTACCCAGGCCGCGCCTATCGAGATTTTCGATAGCCGGCCTCAGGAGGCGGCCGGCTGCTGCGCTCCCACCGGGGGGAGTTGCTGCGCGCCGGCGGCCGACGCCGAGGCCGTGGCGATGTTAGCCGAGGCGCTTTACCAGCCAGTTGACCTGGCCGATCTGCCCGCCAGTGTCACCGACGTTTCGCTGGGCTGCGGCAACCCTACGGCTATTGCCGGACTCAAGCCGGGCGAAACGGTGCTCGATCTTGGCTCAGGCGGCGGGATCGACTGCTTTATCGCCGCCAAAAAGGTTGGCCCGACCGGCCGGGTTATCGGTGTGGATATGACCGACAGTATGTTAGCTCTGGCTAACCAGAACAAGACCAAGCTGGGTCTGACCAACGTGGAGTTCAGAAAGGGGGAAATCGAAAACCTGCCGGTCCAAAGCAACAGTGTTGATGTGGTCATCTCCAACTGCGTCATCAACCTGTCGCCAGACAAAGACGCCGTGTTCAGAGAAATCTTCCGGGTGTTGAAACCGGGCGGCCGGCTGTCTGTGTCGGATATAGTGACCGAGGGAGAGTTTTCGCCCCAACTGCGGGCCAACGTCAACGCCTGGGCCGGCTGCATTACCGGCGCGCTTGATCAGGGCGTTTATCTGGCTAAGATGGGGCAAGCCGGCCTGGTGGATGTGGAGGTTGAGTCGCGCGTTTCGTATGGCCTGGAAGCGCTCGAGTCGCTGGATGAGGCCAGCCGGGAGGCGCTGACCAGGGAGGTGGATTGGTCAGCCGTGCCGGCTGATGTCCGGCTCTACAGCGCCCGGATTGTGGCCCGCAAACCGTAACGATCATTTAGCTCCGCTTTTTCAATTGAAAAACAGCCACCGCCCCGCGGCGATGGCTGTTTTTGGTTAGCCGGCGGCAACTGTTCGCCAGATGCCGCGGCGCAAGGTATAATTCTTGACTATGGACAGCAGTCAATCTACGGCCAAGGCCTGGCTGGATGCCGAAACGGCCCGGCGTTACCAGCTTTTTGCCCAACAGACCACGATGTACCAGGAGTTGAGCCGGCTGATGGTTGAGCTGGCCCAGCTTGAACCGGGCATGCGGGTGCTCGATCTGGGCTGCGGCACCGGCGTTACCAGCCAGGCCGTGCTGGCCCAACTGGGGGAGGGGGGCCACGTCTACGCTCTCGATAGCTCGGCGGCAATGCTGGCCATAGCCAGGGAGCAGCTCGACTCCGGTCGGGTTTCCTTCATCCAGGCTGACGCCGGTAGTTTTGCCGATCTCATTCCGGCCCCGGCCGACCGGGTGGTGTGCAGCTCGGTTTTCTGGCAGTTCCGCCATAAGCCCCAGGTGCTGGCCGAACTGCGCCGGGTGTTGGCTCCGGGCGGCCTGTTCGTGTTCAACGCGCCTGAGCCTTATTTCATCTTCAAACATATCCCCCGCAGCCGCAAGGTCAATATTTTGTTCGAGCAGTTGGCTGCGGAACGGTATGGTGTTGGCCGGCAAGATATGCGGACCATCGAGGTTTTTCTGCGCCGGCACGGTTTTGAGTTGATCAAAACGAAGATGTTGGAGCGAACCCGTCCGGCCGAGGAGAGCTATCTGTTTATGCAGTTGCCGGTGGCCACAGCCTGGATGGAGCCGCCGCTCAGTTACGAGACTCGCCTGGCCCTGCTGGAGGAGGCCTGGCAGGCCGCCGAGCCGGAGCAGAGCAGCACCCAAAGATGGATGTATTTTGTAGCCCGGCCAATTTAGCCATATCAATGGAGGCAACCAATGTCCCGCTTCACTAACCAAGAAGTGGCCAAACTTTTTAGCGACATCGGCGATTTGCTGGAGATCAAAGGCGAAAACCGCTTCAAAGTGCTGGCCTACCGCAAGGCCGCCGACAATATCGGCCATCTGGGCCAGGATTTGTACGGCTTGTGGGAATCCGGCCAGGATTTGCGCCAGATCGAGGGGATTGGCCAGGCCATCGCCGAGAAGATCGACGAGCTGTTCAGTACCGGCCGGCTGGGCTTTTGGGAGCGCCTGGCGGCCGAGGTGCCGCCCAGCCTGGTCGAGGTGCTGGCCATTCCCGATGTCGGTCCCAAGCTGGCCGGCCTGATGTGGCAGGAGTTGGGGCTGACCACGGTCGCCGAGGTGCGGGCGGCAGCCGAGCAGGGCCGGCTACGCGACCTGCCCCGCATGGGTGAAAAGAAAGAGGCCCGGATTCTGGCCAGCATCGCCGCCCTGGCCCGGCGCGAGAGCGACCGCGTCCACCTGGGCATTGCCTGGCCGCTGGCGCAGCGGGTGCTGGCCGCGCTGGCGGAATTGCCGGAGGCGCTCAAGGTGGAGGCGGCCGGCAGCCTGCGCCGCTGGCGGGAGACGATTGGCGATCTCGATTTTCTGGTCGCCACCGAGCAGCCGGCGCCGCTGATGGCGGCGTTCCAGGCCCTACCCGAGGTGGCCGAAGTGATTGCCGCAGGCGAGACTAAAAGCTCGGTCCGCTTCAGCAACGGCCTCCAGGCCGACCTGCGCTGCCTGGAGCCGGCTTGCTGGGGCACGGCCCTGCAATATTTTACCGGCAGTAAAGCCCACAACGTCAAAATCCGGGAGCTGGCTCAAAAGCAGGGCTACAGCCTGAACGAATACGCCCTGACGCGGGAGCGCGACGGCGAAAAGTTGCTGTTTGCCGATGAAGCCGAGTTATACCAGCTGTTGGGGCTGGCTTACATTCCCCCTTACCTGCGCGAGGATTGGGGTGAAATCGAGGCGGCCCGGCAGGGCGAGTTGCCCGCTTCGCCAGACGTGGCCGATATAAAAGGCGAGGTCCATTGCCACTCCACCTGGAGCGACGGCGCGGCCAGCATCGAAGCGATGGGCCGCGCTGCCCTGGCCCGCGGCTACCAATACCTGGCCATCACCGATCACTCCCAGAGTTTGGGCGTGGCCAATGGCCTGACGGTGGAGCGGCTGCGACAGCAGGCCGGCGAGATCGAGGCGGTGCAGCCCCGGCTGCCCAACCTGCGCTTGTTCCACGGCGCGGAAGTGGAGGTCAAAGCCGATGGTTCGCTGGATTTCCCCGATGAGGTGCTGGCCGAGTTGGATTTTGTGGTCGCCTCGGTCCACACCGGTCTGCGGCAGGAGCGAGAGGCGCTCACGCGGCGGGCTTTGGCGGCCATTCGTAACCCCCACGTCAAGCTGCTGGCCCATCCTACCGGCCGGCTGCTGACCAAACGGGCCGGCGGCGACTTTGATATGGAGGCCATTTTTCAGGCCGCGGCTGAAACCGGTACGCTGCTGGAAATCAACGCCGCCCCGGAGCGGCTCGACTTGAGCGACGCCCACGTGCGGCGGGCCATCGAGGTGGGGGTGAAGCTCATCATCAATTGCGACGCTCACCGCCCGGACGAGTTCGACAATTTGCGCTTTGGGGTGGCCACGGCTAAACGAGGCTGGGCCACTGCGGCCGATATCGCCAACACCCGCCCGCTTGACGACTTTTTGGCCCTGCTGAAGTAACGCTACTGCACCGAGTTTAGCAACTCGACAATTTGAGGGTGGGCCAGCAGCTCCTCATAAACTCGCCGGGCGATGTAGTCGTGTCCCCTGGCGGTGTAATGGCCGGCCGCGCCGGGATAGTCGATGGCCCCGTTGGGGATAAACAACTCGTCGATGTCATCTTCGGGCAGTTGGCGAAAATCCTCCACCAGATCGACGTAAATCAGGCCAAGTCTGGCCGCGCCCTGGGCGGCGTAGCGGCGGCGGGTATCGGTTTTGAGTTCCGGTTGGTAATCGGCCTGGGTTGGCAGGTAGACCAGAACTAGCTCACTCCCCCGCGCCCGGTTCAGCCGCACCATCTCCTCGAGGACTTTTCCGGCCACTGCCTGCACGGCCGGCTCGTCGATGGGCGGGCGGCTGGCCTCAGCCCGGTTCTGAAAGAACCACTGCTCGAGCAGTTGCACCGATTTGAGTTCGTCAAAAGCGTCCTGGTAGGCGCTGGTCGTCCAGGGTAAGATGAAACCCTGCCGGGAAACCGGCACGTTGGTCAGCACCAGTTCCCCATTTTCCACTTGCAGCACCGGTTTGCCGTAGCCCAGAAAGAGGGGTCGCTGCATCCGGTCGAAGTCGGCGGTGATGAAGGCAAACAGGTTGAGTTGGTGTTCCACCTGGCCGCCGTCCCGCTTGTACCACAGATAGGCCTGGTCGATGCCGTAGCCGCCCTGGGCCATATTGACGGTTTGCAGCCGCGGCTCCAACTCAGCCAGCCGGGCGCACCAGGTTTCATTGTTGCTGACCCCAAAGCCAAAGGTAAACGAGTCGCCGGAGCAGATGACCCGGACTTTACCGGGCGGGGTCGCTTCACTCAAGTCTTCGTCGTTGCGGAAGCCCTGAGCGTTGATATGCACATACCGGCCGGGGCCGTAGATGGCATCGATGTGGGTGTTGGGGATATTGACCCAGCCGAGTTCCGGGTCGTAGCGGGTGTGCAGCCGTTCGGCCACCGGCTTGGTGTTGGCCAGTTGCTTGACAAATAAGATAGTGCTGGCGATACCTTCAAACAGCACCAGGGCCAGCAACGGCACCAAAAGATACACCAGCCCCACTTTGAGACCGAATTTGACTTTCGACATAGCTTTCAGATTATAGCCGATTCAAAAAATTCCACAAAGCGACCTATTTTGGGCGGTTTTCACATTTCTCCCTGGGCGTGTTATAATTTTTGACACTTGGTGCTGATGAGAGTTTTATTGACCCCCACCCCAACCC
>CAYZHI010000287.1:0-4997 GCA_964477335.1 uncultured Caldilineaceae bacterium
GAGACTGTTGGGCAACTCGCGCCACCGGGTCGGTGTGGCGATATTTAGGGGCGTAATGCGGGTCGGCGTAGGGATAATCTTCGTAAAAAACCAGTCCGTAGCCATAATCCCGTAACTGCAAAGCCGCCGCCATGACCAGCTGGTGATCGACGTGGTTCCCCAAGGCCAGGGGGGTGTAAAGAAGGGTTCCCGGTTCGGCCGGAATCAACTCCAGAATGGCAGCCACAATCTCAGCGACCAGGAACTGTTCAGCCGGGTGAACTTGGCCAAACAGGTCGGCCTCGCTGAGGTAATACCACTCTTCCTGCTGGGGGGACCCTCGATAGATGCAATCCATAAATTTCAGCCGCAGGTAGTCAGCCCCCAAAATCTGCAGTGCCGCCTGGTCCTCGGCCTGGCGGGCGGCGACGGCATTGGCGGGACTGCCCCACTGCCGGTGCTGGCTTTGGGCAAACGAGGATAACAACGCATTGGAGTCGGGCGTAGCAGCAAATACAGTTACGACCAGGGCCAACTGGCCAGCCCGCCTTTGCTGATGAATCAGGCCGCCGCAGGAGAGCACGGCGTCGTCGTAGTGGGGGGCCAGGTAAACGTGCTGGAAGGTATCGCTCATAGCCGGGTTGGTGGACGGTCAGTCACCCTGGCGACCAAAAATGTCGTAATAATGGATGACCGTTTCGATGCCCCGATAGAAGTTAGGCAGGTAGAATTTTTCGTTGGGCGCGTGCAGACCATCATCGGGCAGGCCAAAGCCCATCATCACCACCGGAATCTGCAGCACCTTGTTCAACAGACCCACAATCGGCAGCGTCCCGCCTTCTCGCAGATAAACCGGCCGCCGGCCGAAAGCCTGCTCATAGGCCGCGGCGGCCGCCTCGACAGCGGGGTCGTCTAAATCGACCACCGCGCTGTCGCCGCTGGACAGGGTTTCCACGGTTACGGTCATCGTCTTGGGCGTTAGCCGCTGAATATGCTCGGTGAACAAGCGGGCAATTTTCTGCGGCTGCTGGTCCGGCACAATCCGCATGCTGACTTTGGCGCTGGCCACGGCCGGAATAACCGTCTTCTGTCCGGCGCCAATAAACCCACCTTTGATGCCATGCACATCCAGGGTGGGCCGCACCCCAACCCGCTCGGCGACCGTATAGCCGGCTTCACCCCACAACGCCGGGGCGCCGGTTTCGGCTAGCGCCGCCTGTTCAGTTAGCCCACTTTCATTAATGGCGGCTCGTTCAGCTTCGGTCAAGAGGCGCACGTCATCATAGAAGCCGGGGATCGTTACCCGGCCGTGGTCATCCCGAAGGGCCGCCAAAATCTTGGCCATTGCGTTGAGGGGATTTTCCACCACTCCGCCAAAAGAACCGGAATGCAGGTCGCGGTTGGAGCCGCGCAGGGTGACCTGCATGTAAACCAGCCCCCGCAACCCGGTCACCAGGGCCGGCGTGGCGGGGTCGACAATCGGCGTGTCTGAAATGAGGGCCGCATCAGCTTGCAGCGTGTCACGCTGGTTTAATACAAATTCGTCCAGGTGCGGACTGCCCATCTCCTCCTCACCTTCGAGCATGAATTTAATATTTACCGGCAGCCGGCCAGTGGAGTTTAGATACGCTTCAACAGCCATCAAGTGCGTATAAAATTGACCTTTGTTGTCATTGGCGCCGCGGCAGTACAGATTGTCGCCTCGCACCGTCGGCTCAAAGGGCGGGGTCAGCCACTCTTCCAATGGGTCAACCGGCTGGACATCATAATGGCCGTAGATGAGCAACGTGGGCGCCTGGGGACCGGCTTCCAGCCAATCGGCGTAAACGACAGGAAATGTCGGGGTGGGGAGCAGTTGGGCATGGTTGAGGCCAATTTCGGTCAACTTGTCGGCCAACCATTGGGCGGTGCGGGTCATATCGACCTTGTGTTCGGGCAGGGTGCTGATACTGGGTAAACGCAGCAACTCCTTCAAGCCATCAAGGGCGGCAGCAGTATGGGTGTGGGCATAAGCAAGCGCCTGATTACGCATTTTGAAATCCTTTCGCCGGTACAGGTTCGGCGGATTATAACACAACTTCCAGCAGAATCTAAAACCCCTGCTTGAAATCAGGGCCATTCGATTTTGCTTTGTTTGCCTTTAAATTTGGACATTGCCCCACTTTATCGTATACTATCCGTTTGTGCTTCCAAACACCTTATATTTTGATACCGTTGTAACTGGAGAGAGTACTGATGAAGGTTTTATTGACTCAAGATGTCGACAATTTGGGCTATGCCGGCGAGGTAAAAAAAGTGGCCGACGGCTATGGTCGAAACTATTTATTACCCCAACAAATGGCGGTTTTGGCGACGCCCGGCGCGCTGAAACAGGCTGAAACCATCCGCAAAGCCGGTGAAAAGCGACGCGCCCAGGAGATGGAAGATGCCCGGGCCATTGCGAATCAGTTCACCGGTCTGAAATTGCTGTTCGAACGGCGGGCCGGCGAAACAGGTAAGTTGTACGGTTCGGTTACTTCAGGCGACATTGCTGAGGCGATTACCAAACAAACCGGGATCGAGTTGGACAAGCGCAAGGTTGCTCTGCCGGAACCGATCCGTAGCCTGGGTGAGCAAGAGGTGCCGATCAAGTTGATGATCGATGTTGTCACGTCCATAACAGTGGAAGTTCTGCCTCTAGGTGGTATTCTGGAACGGGAACGCCTGGAAGAAGCCAGCAGGCCGGAGGCTCAGGAACCGGAGGTAAGCGAAGAAGTTCAGGAAGTTGCCGAAGCCCGGCTGGAGGAAACGGAACTGGCCGAAGCCATCGAAGAAGAGGAAATTGAGGCGTAGCTCAAGGTTTGCTCAAAAGCCACACCGGCCGGTGTGGCTTTTTTTTGTTGCGCACCGTTTAGAATGCCCGGCTCAGCCACTCCGGCAGCGCCCGGAGCAGTTGTTTCATCACCTGGTCCGCTCCCTGGATGAAAACGTGGAGATTGCCTTCATAGGCTTCACCCCGGTCAGAACCCACCAGGTCGCTCACGCCGCGTAGAATCAGGCAGCGGGTCCGGTTGCGAGCCGCCACCCAGGCAATCGCCCCGGACTCCCAATCACCGGCCACGGCTCCATATTTGGCCTTCAAAAGGGGAATGTCGGCCGCCAGCAAATCCCGATCCGCCGAGAGCAACAGCGTGCGACAGACCGGCTGGGGATAATCATCGTCTAACCAGGCCAGGTCAAGGTCGGTGGCGTAGTGGGCGATGTGCTGGTCGAAATCGCCCATTTGTTCAATGATGTCATAGACAATGGTTCGCTCGGCCAGCACGATAGCGCCTCGCTCGATCTCCCCGGCAAAACCGCCACAGGTGCCCAGATTTACCAACAGGTCGGGCGACCAGCGATCGATCACATACTGGGTCGAGGCGGCAGCCGCAATCTTGCCCCAGCCGCCGTGGAAGAACAGCACCGGTTCGCTTTGCCTACTAACAGGTAGGTCAAGGCTGAACCACTGTCCCAATGGGGATAGCTGAGGTTGCACGTCGGCCAGAATATCCAGCACAATCTGCCATTCGATATCGGCTGAGATAATCACCGCAGATTTGAAACGAGTTACTTCGGCCATAGTTCAATGGAATTACAGAGTTCGACCAATCAAAAAGGGCACGCCCATCTGGGGTGCCCTTGTCGCGTCTTATCGCCGTTTGCTTTAGGGAAGATAGAGAACTTGCCCCACGTAAAGCTGGTTTGGATTAGCCAGTCCGTTAGCCGAGGCGATCATGTCGGCAGTAACGCCGTAACGCTGAGCAATCATGAAGAGCGTTTCACCCGGGACCACCGTATGCGTTCCGGCAATACCTGCCGGAGCAGGGCTGCTATAGTCCGGGGCCGGATAATAATTGTCGTTGGGGGCCGGCTGATAATATCCACTCTGTTGTTCGGGTTGTTGATAGTAACCGGGATCAGGTTGCTGGTAATACCCGCCTGCCGGCGGTGGCGGTGCCGCGTACTCACCGGGACCGGGGATAGCCAGTTGTTGGCCTACCTGGATCACGTAAGGATACGGGATGCCATTCGCCCCGGCAATGGCATCGACCGAAGTGCCATAGGTTAAGGCGATACGGTACAAAGTTTCTCCAGGAGCAACTATGTGACTGCCGCCAGCGCCAGTAAACTGGGGTTGAGGCTCATAAGCCGGCTGCTCGTAGGTCGGCTGTTGGGAATACTCAGGCTGAACCGCGTCATTTACAACACCGCCGGTTAGAATAGTCAGCGTTTGGCCAGCGTAGATAACATCAGAGGCCAGGCTATTAGCCAGCATGATTTCCTCAACGGTCAACCCATAGGCCTGAGCGATGCCAAATAGCGTATCGCCCGGCTGGACGGTGTAGCTATTGGCGCTGGACGTGTTCGGGGCGGTTTGGCTGACCGGCGGATTGGCCGCCACCGGTCCACCGGCCGGTAAATCAGTTGTGTTGGCGTCAACCACAATCGATTCTTGGGCTGTCGTCTCGATAGCCGGGGCGGTAAAAGTTTCAGGGGCAACGGCGGCGGTAGACTGACCAGTCTCGGCTCCGGTCGTTGAATCGCCCAGACTGGACGGCTGATTAGTGGCGGCAACCGGTTCAGCCGGATTTTCGGCTGCTTGACCTGCCCCCAGCGTAGACTCGGTGGCCGTAGCCTGGACATTGATGACAGTGGGAATAGGCGTGGCTTCTCCGGTCAGTTCCTCACCATCTGCGCCCAACGGCGCCAACGTCGGCGACAGCTCACTTACCGGCGCTAAATCGGAATTCTCGCCATCACTTCGCCGTAATTCGCAGCCACTCAGGGCAATCATCAATGTCAGTAACACAAGCACATATGGAACTTTCGAAGATCTAATCATGTCGAGCCTCCTCTGCCATCAACCGACTTATAGGTAGACATAATAAACAGATACATTACATAATAACATATCTCAGATATTACGTCAAGTTGTTCTCAAATCCTGGGTGTGTCCGACATTTTAGGCGGACCGGGGGGTGGGGGGTGCCCCCCAA
>CAYZHI010000288.1:0-3327 GCA_964477335.1 uncultured Caldilineaceae bacterium
CTCATCACTTGAACTGGGGCTTACTTTCAGCTATACTTTGACCGTTATGGCCAACCCCGACCATGTTGAACTGGCCCGGCGCTATGCTGCCGGAGAACGCAACTGGCGACTGGAGCAACTCGATCTGAGCGGCGCCGATCTGAGCGGGCTTGACTTTTCCGGGGCCTGGCTGCGAGATACTGATTTGAGCCAGGCTAAGTTAGCAGGCTGCCGACTGGTCGGCGCCTCAATGCCGGGCACCAATTTCAGCGGCGCCGATCTACAGCGGGCCGACCTGCATGGGGCCATCGCCGCCGGCTCTGTATTTACCGGCGCCGTGCTGGTGGAAGCCAGCCTGCGGGCGGCCGACCTGTACGGAGCCGACTTGACTCAGGCCGACCTGCGCCAGGCCGATTTGACCCAGGCTGACCTGTCGCTGGCGAGAGCCGGGCAGGCTCTTCTGGTGGGGGCCAAATTAGCCCGGGCCATCCTGTTCCGGGCTGATCTGACTCAAGCCGATCTGCGCCAGACCAACCTGGCCGAGGCGACCACGGTGAGCCAGGCCAACTTCGAGGGGGCGCTGTTGCCGCCCGGCTACCAGCCCATCAACCGGCCGCGGCGCTCGCGCTTTGCCAGAGGCTTTTTTGGCTCAAAGAAGTGAGGGGGGACAGGTTGCAGGTTACAAGTTGCAGGTTGCAGGTTACAGGTTACAGGTTGCAGGTTAGATAGTTAAGCGATTAACCTTCCAACATTCTAACTTTCCAACTTTATTTCAGGGAGATAGAGCTTATGTCCGGACCGATTGATTTTGCAACGGTGCAGTGGGCGCGCCAGATGACCACGGCCATCCAGAATTTGGCCGCTTTTAAACCGGCTGATCTACGCCGGCTCAGCAATTTTTTAGACAGGCTGGCCGATTTTCGGGAAAACGAGGGCGAATTGTCGGAGCAGCAGTTGCAGGTGATTTTGCAGAATCTCCACACCAAAGAGCTGGCGCGGCTGGAAAACCATAAAGGGGGGGCCTATGTAGAGTTCCACGGCGGCGGCTTTGAGTACGAGCGCTTTTTGGTCCGCGCCGACGGCAAAGTACCGAACAATCGCTATGAAGCCAAAAAGCTCCAGGAGTAGTCGATGCAAGATCAGGACATTCACCAGATTATCCCCATCCTGCGCCGGCAACTCGAAACCTGGCAACCGGCCCTGGTCGATGAGATGGCTGAACAGCGAGAAGTAACCCCCTACCAGATTCTGATCGCCACCATTCTGAGCCTGCGCACCAAAGACACCCTTACCGCCCAAATTGCCCCCAAGTTATTCAATCTGGCCGACAATCCTCAGGCTATGATTCGCCACTCCGAGGAAACCATCGCCCAGGTCATCTACCCGGTTGGCTTCTATCGCAACAAGGCCAAAAATATCCTGGCCATCTCCCACCAACTCATCGCCGACTATGCCGGCCAGGTCCCCGACGACCTGGATGAACTGCTCAAGCTACCGGGCGTTGGCCGCAAAACGGCCAATTTGGTGCTAACCGCCGGCTTTCGCAAGCCGGCTATCTGCGTCGACATCCACGTCCACCGCATCTCTAACCGTTGGGGCTATGTGCAAACCAAGACGCCGGAGCAAACCGAATTTGCTCTACGCGAAAAACTACCACCGCGCTACTGGATCGAGTACAACGCCCTGCTGGTCCCATTCGGACAGAATCTCTGCACCCCTGTGTCGCCGTGGTGCAGCCGCTGCCCGGTGGCGGAATTCTGCGACCGGATGGGCGTCGGCCGCAGCCGGTGATTCAAGATTCACTGGCATAATAATGTGATATTTTTTGCCTGTTCACCAGGGCCACCGGCATGACCCCCGGCAACAAGGCTTTGGGCGGAAACAGCGGAAAGAGCGATACCTCGGTGATCGGCAGGAAACGCTTGGGCAGGGCCTCCATTACCCCGCTCAACGGAATATCGGCGCCCATCGACAGCTTGCCATTGAGCACAAAACCGCCCAGATAAAGAATCACCCGCTCACTATGGGGCAGCAATTTGACAGCAGCCTGCCCGGCCGGCTCGACCGGATAGATTAGCCAGATATCCTCGATCTTAAAGTGCATTTCGGCGCAGCTTATCGGCTTGAGCGGGTTGGTTTGATGCCACGGCGTCGCCACCACCTGGACCATGCTCACGTAACTGTATGCCTCATTGTTGAGACCGTCATCCAACGACCCAACCGTCTTCAGCTTACCCTCCAGCAAGAAATGCTCCAAGACCATTTTGACCGGAACCTCGGAAATTCGTAGACTGATCCCGCCACGCATTGCCATAAGTCACCATCCTTCAATAAATTCAAGCATTTACATAATAGCCCAAGTATAACCCTTTGCGCCCGGAGAGACAACCAGACCAAAGTCTTTTTCCAAGAGCCGATAGGGGCATGTCATTTCGAGCGACAGCGAGAAATCGCTGAATCCGTTGCAATTAAACCAGGTACCCGGCAAATAACGAGGCAAGTATGCCAGGTAACCTTGAACTTGAAGTGGTAAATATCAATAGAATCTACAATTTGACCCCGGCTCTTTTTTGTGCTTTGTCAGGGCAGTGAGTAAAATTGAGGCAAGCTTTGAAAGGACGCCGCGATGGGGCCGCTTAGACAAATTGACATAGGCAAGGTGGTGCTGGCGGGGCTTGTGCTGATCCTGCTGGCCTGCGGCCCCCTGGATCGACTTCGCCCGGTCGCCCCAGAGCCGGAAGCGACCACCAATGCGGCTACCCCGGTTCGGGCCAATAGCCAGTTAATCGCCAGCGCCTATAAAACCATAGAAACTTTGCCTGGCTACCGGCTGAAAACTCGCCACTTGATCCGGGATGAGGCCGGCCAACCAGACCGCCAGATGATTATCACCAAAACGTATGATTCAGCCGGCAACTTTTACAGTCGCAGTCAGAGCGATGACGGCAACCTGACTGAACTGTATGTAGTCGACGGGCACGCCTATCGCTATGATCCGCAATACGCCGGCTGGTTAGATAGCGGCGTAGTTGCTCCGACTGAGGTTCAGCCGGCCGGCGAGATCTCCCTGGTCGACGCGATGCGCTTGCTGACTCAGTTTGGAGCTGTTCCGGTTCAAGCTGGTCACGAGACCCTTAACAACCGGTCCGTCACCCGCTACCGGCTGGACTATGTTGTTGCCGATCTGGCCCGGACGGTTGGTCACGAAACGGCTGACCGGCCGGTTGATTTGCGGGGCGCGCTCTGGATCGACGATGAAACCGGGGCGTTGCTAAAATCTGAGCTACTCCTGTACGAGGGCCAGACCAGCCAGCCCAGCCAGGAATTTGGGCTGGAAGTTAGCGATAT
>CAYZHI010000288.1:3337-4991 GCA_964477335.1 uncultured Caldilineaceae bacterium
GGCCAGGGCGAGTCGATCCCGGCGCCGGCGCCGGGGGTTGACCCGGCGACGATGGTCGCCGCTACCGCCACGGCCCAGGCCTGGACAATCGTGACAATGGACCTGACCGACCAGGGCGAACAGCTTAGGTTTGAGGTTATTCCGGTGCAGATCAGCCAGGTACCTAATTCGTCGCCACACCAGGCCGAGGTGGAGCTAATCCTGCGCCAACTGCCCAGCAGCCTGTTTCGGGACGCTGAACCCTTTTTAGCCCAGTTGCAGCCGCAACTGACCCTGAGCATCCCCAAACGTAATCTGGTCGTTACCAGCAGCGGTTATCGCCTGAAAGAGAGCACGCCCGTCGAGCAGACAATGACAGTAAGCTACAGCTTTAACGCCGATTTAGAGGATTTTAGCCACGTCGAACTGATTATCGCCGGCGTGGGCAATCCTCAATTCATTCCGGTGCCGGTTGAAAGGAATGAATAATGAACAATTTTCAATGAGCCAAAGGATCAATGAGCTAATGAGCCAATGAGCCAAAGGATCAATGAGCCAATGAGCCAATGAGCCAATGAGCCAAAATTGATTATTGAAAATTGAGCATTGAACATTGAACATTGATAATTGATAATTGATAATTGATAATTGAAATTTTGCCATTTGCCATTTGCAATTTGAAAGGAATAAACGATGAACAAAAAAACAATCAAAGATGTCGACGTTAAAGGCAAACGGGTTTTGGTTCGCGTTGACTTTAACGTGCCGATGGAAAACGGTCAGGTCACCGACGACCGCCGCATCAGGGCCGCCCTGCCCACGATCAACTATCTCTTGGAACAGGGAGCCAGCGTCATTTTGATGAGCCACCTGGGTCGCCCCAAAGACGCGCCCGATCCAAAGTATGCCATGGACCCGGTGGCCGCCAAATTGAGTGAATTACTGGGCCGGCCGGTTAAAAAGCTGGACGATTGCGTGGGGCCGGACGTCGAGGCGGCGGTGAAAGCCATGCAGCCTGGCGAGGTGACCCTGCTGGAAAATACTCGCTTCCACAAGGCCGAAAAGAAAAACGAGCCGGACTTTTCCAAGCAGTTGGCCGCCCTGGGCCAAGTGTATGTGAATGATGCTTTTGGCAGCGCCCACCGCGCCCACGCCTCCACCGCCGGCGTAACCGACTATCTGCGGCCGGCGGTGGCCGGTTTCCTGTTGGAGAAGGAGCTGGCCTACCTGGGCGGCGCTTTAGCCAACCCCACCCCGCCCTTCCTGGCCATCATGGGCGGAGCCAAAATTTCCGACAAAATCGCTGTGATTGACAACCTGCTGAGCAAAGTCGACTCGTTGCTGATCGGCGGAGGGATGGCCAACACTTTCCTGGCGGCCCAGGGCTATGGCGTGGGCAAGTCGCTGGTGGAGCAGGAAGCCATCGACACGGCCAAAAAGCTGCTGGCCGAAAGCGGCGACCGGCTGGTCTTGCCGGTCGATTGCGTGGTCGCCACCGAGTTCCAGGCCGACGCCCCGGCCGAGGTGGTCGCCGTGGATGAAGTGCCCGCCGAGCAGATGATTCTGGATATCGGGCCGGCGACCATTGCCCACTTCTCCAACCGGCTGGCCGCCGCCAAGACCGTGGTCTGGAACGGGCCGATGGGCGTGTTTGAGTTCCCCCGCTTTGCCGAAG
>CAYZHI010000289.1:0-4967 GCA_964477335.1 uncultured Caldilineaceae bacterium
TCCATGCGGTGGGCGCCGGCGTTACTGAAAATGCCGTAACCGGCTGCGGCCAATTGACTTTCCCACTCTTTAGCCTGAGCGGTAGGCAAAGCCGAAAACAAAAGCTGGCAGTCGAGATCGGTGGAGATTGGCTGGACGGATTGGCTGGCCAGCTCAGCCGGCATTGGTTCGGTCAAGATCCAGTTGGTGGCTTCTTGGTATGTTTTGCCGGTTGACCGCTCCGACGCGGCCAGCACCGTTAGCTCAAAGTAAGGATGGTTGGCCAGTAATTGGACAAAACGTTGTCCCACGGCCCCGGTTGCACCTAAAACACCGACTTTAATTTTCATGATTTGCCTCCGTTCCTTTACAATCTTGCTTCAATCACCCGGCGGACCGCCGCCATCTCCGCGGCCACCTGCACTGGCGGGTTGGTAAATTGGGCCTCGGGCCAGCCGCCGGTATGGTACTCGACGGTGGCGATGGGATCCTTCAGGAGATTCCCGGTGAGAATGGCAATTACCGTTTCATCCGGCTTGATAATACCGGCGGCGACTAACTTGCGGGCACCGGCAACCGAAGCGCCTGAGGCTGGCTCGCAGCCGATGCCGGAGCCATCGACCACAGCTTTGGCATCCATGATTTCGTGGTCAGTTACGGTGGCGACCAGGCCGTTGGTCCAGGCCAAAGTACGGATGGCCCGCTCGTAGCTGACCGGATTGCCGATGCGAATCGCCGTGGCAATGGTTTGGGCCTTAACAGTCTTGCGTTCGGCAAAGTTGGTTAGATAACTCTGGTAGAACGGGCTGGCTCCCTCGGCCTGCACGGCGACAATGCGTGGTATTCTATCGACCAGACCTAACTGCTGGGCCTCGTACAGGGCCTTGCCAAACGCAGCTGTATTACCCAGATTACCGGCCGGCAGCACAATCCAGTCCGGCGATTGCCACTGAAACCCCTGCAATATCTCCAAGACGATGGACTTCTGCCCTTCCAGCCGGAAAGGATTGAGCGAATTGAGTAGATAGACCCCCAACTCATCGCACACCTGGCGGACCAGAGCCATCGCATCGTCAAAGTCGCCCTGGATTTGAAGGGTCTGGGCGCCATAGGCCAGGGCTTGAGCCAGTTTACCGGCAGCGATTTTACCGGCCGGAATGAAAATCAGCGCCGGAATCCCGGCCAGGGCCGCGTAAGCCGCCAGCGAGGCGGAGGTATTGCCAGTCGAGGCGCAGGCCACGGCCTGGGCCCCCATCAGTTTGGCCTGGGTGACGCCCACGGTCATGCCCCGATCTTTGAATGAACCGGTCGGATTCTCACCTTCATGTTTGAGGAAAAGATTTCTAACGCCGACCCAGTCCGACAGCCGCGGATGTTCGTAGAGAGGCGTATTGCCTTCCGGGCGGGAGATGATCGTATCGACCGTAGCCGGCAGGATCATTTCTCGATAGCGCCACACCCCGGAGTTGGTGGTCGGGGCAACGCGCGGGCCGGGAGCGCCGCTCAATCGCCCATCGAACAGGCCGCGACTAATTTGAGGCCGCAAAGCCTCCAAATCATGCCAAACGTCGAGCAGACCGCCGCAATCACAAACGTAGCGAATCTGGTTGGCTGGATAACAGTTTTGGCAGCGCAGGCAGTGCAGCGAAATAGTCCTGGGCCCATTTTCGATTTGAGACATCTCTTCTCCGAGGTTACCGTAGCAGGTTACAGGTTACAGGTTACAGGTAACAGGTTACAGGTTACAGGTTACAGGTTGCAGGTAACAGGTTACAGTTGCAGGTAACAGGTTGCAGGTTTACAGGTTGCAAGGTTGCAGTTTTGCGACTTGCGACCTGCCACTTGCGACCTGTGTCTTGCGACCTGCCACTTGCGACTTGCAACCTGTATCCGCTATTCATCAATATTTATCACAATTTCTTCAACGTTGTCGTCGAAATCGTCATCATACTCATCTTCAGCAGCCTGGCCCCAGCCCAAGCGATACAGCCAGACCAAACCGGCGACGACTACCCCCATAATCAATAAGATCAACCCGCCCACACAGGCGGTGGTCCCGACCACTCCCAACATCCCGGCCGACAATATCGACGGCTCTGCGGCCGGCAGATCCTCGGCGGGGGCGCGGCGAGTAGGCGTAGGCGCTACCAATCGGGCCAACCCGGACATAGAAGGAGTTGGGGAGCGGGTCGGGCTGGGCGTCAGCGTTGGCGGCGGGGCGATGGTGGTAACGGGCGCAGGTGTAGCCAACGGAGAAATCGCCTCCTCGGCTTCAGGCGACCCGGCTTGAGCCACTGCTGCGGGTGTCGGTGTGTCGGTTGGCAGTTCCGGCGCCGGAGTGTTGGTTGGGGCCAGGGGAACCGGCGGGTCAGTCGGCGGCACCGCTGTGTCGGTGGGAGGTGGTTCGGTCGACGCGGCCTGAGGCACCGCGCTGCCGTCGATTTGCTTCAAACCGATATCATCCAGCCAGAATTGATCTTTACTTGGCGGGATGGTGTAGCCTTTTTCAGCGGCGCGTGGCCGCCAGGTGTCGTCAATTCTGATGAAGACGGTGATCGTATCGGCCTGGGCCGTGGCAATGGCTTGCTCTACGTTGCAGATTTTGCAATCGTTGCGCCAGTTGTCCTCGCTCCAGATGATGTTAGCGGACTTGGGATCGACCCCGCCAAAGGGGTCAATACCGATGCGACGGCCGATGCCGCCAACCACAGAGTTGATACTGGGATCGTTTACAAACGAGTCAAAGGCCAGCCAGACGATATTGGCGTAGTAGGTATTGCCCGTGGCTACCGGCACCTGTTGGTAGATGCCGCCGATGAAGTGGCTCTCGGTCACGATGTAGGCGGCCGGGCAAAGCGGGGCGTGACATTCGCCGCCTCCCTGGAGCACCGAGATGTTGGCTGCCCCGGTTTCCAGGTAAGGCACCCAACCGTTCAAGCCGTTATCAAAGTTACAATTGGGCATGATGTTCTCGGCCTGCTGGCAAACGTCGGGGAAATCCTGGGCACGGGTGGTGGAGATCGATGGCCAGAGCGCTATTATTGCCAATAAGATCAAGCTGATGGGACCAAGCGAATATTTCACAGTGCTCCTACTGACCGGTAACATTTGAACAATCAATCTTCAGGAAATAAGACAGTCCGGCAGTATACTCTAAGCACTGGGAGAAGGCAAGTCAAAAATGGAGGCGGGGTGTGTCCGACATTTTAGGCGGACCGGGGGGTGTGGGGGGTGACCCTCCAATTCCCCCCTGTGCTTTCCAAAAATTTTGGACGCACCCATGGAGGCGTACTTGGCCGTAACTGGAATTCTTGGCCGAACAAAGTGACGAGTACTACCTGTCCGATATCGTAAAGCCACCGATCTGGAGCAATTCGTTGTTGACATAGAGCTCCAGTCGCCAGTTACCGGCGGGCAGGGCTTGCCCGTGGTTATCAAGGGTAAGGTGGTAGATACCTTCTGCTTCGGCCTCCCATGGGCTGGTGTTTTCAGAAACCTTTTGGCCGTCCAGGTACCAGATTCGGGTCCAGGCGTCTGTAGATGACATGCCCCGATAATCAAAAATTGCGTGGATTTCGTTGACTCCTGCGGCAAAGGTTAACGCCGCGTCGACTGGTTCCAGGTTTTCAAAGCCCTGGGCAAAGATAATGCTCTCGAATTGGGGCGTTAATTGAGTTGGCTGTTCCGGCTGGGGCGTTGGGGTTAACGTCGATATTGGAGTTGGCAGGTCGGTGGGAATAACTGCGCTGGGGGTTGGGTCGGGACGGTTGGGCCTGGTGAACCAGATCAATCCGGCTACCAGTAGAATTACAACCAGCGCCCCCCCGCCGATCAGAACCGCGATCGGCCAACTGTAGGACGGCGAAGGCAGAGCCGGACTCGGCGGGCGCGCCGCCGGCGGGGCTGTCTCGATTGGCGGCGGCGTTTGTGGGGCGGCCTGGGTCGCCTCGACCAATTTGGCCAGCTCTTGCTCTAATCTGGCAATCTCGGCTTCAATGTCCTGTTCTTCTAAAAGCAGGTAAGCCGGTACATCCAGGCCGTAACGGGCCTTTTTTTCTTTTATTATTTGCAGATGACGATAAAGCTCTTTGAGCAGTTTTTTGAGATCATCCTGCCGAGACATACGTTATCCTCTGTTACAGCCCATTCAATCTACCCACCGTACCCCGCTGGAGCAGCCGTTATTATTGCAGGCGTGCAGCCCGCTCCCACCCCGAACCCCGGTGCAACTGTCGAGGTCAGTAAAGGTGAACGGCGAACCGGAGATGTTGTTGAAAACTCTATCTGCCCATACTGGTGTGCAAAACTCCTCGCTGGGGCCGCAGCCGGTGCAGGCCTGGGTCTCGAGGTAATAATAGGTGGCGCCAGGGCTGGCGTTCCATGTCACCCGGCGATAGTTAACCCACTGGCTGCCGTTGAACTCATAAACATAGATCCCTTGAATGTTGGTTGGCGGCGGCGGCGTCTGAGGTGAGGGTGGGGTAATGCCCTGCGGGATAACATTCACGGTTACCTGGCGGCTGTCGCTGGCCCCGTTGCGCAAATAGACGGTGAGAACGTAGGTGGCGGTCTGGCTGGGCCGGTCTCGTTCGGCGCCAAAATCGCCCACCAGCCCTCTGTTGTTGATATTGCCGCCATTGAGAAACGCCGCCTGAATGCCGCTGGTGTGCCATTCCAGGATTACTTCTTCCCCCTGGTTGATGGTGGTGCGATTGGCCCGCAACCAGTAATCGGCCGGCGACGTCGCCGTTGGAGTGGGAGTGAAGGTGGGGGGAATTCGGGTAAACGTGGCCGTCGGGGTGGGTGTGGGGGTAAATGTTGGGGTCGGGATTGGGGTTGGCGTCGGCGGCACAATGAAGGTCAGCTTCCGGTTCAAAATTTCGCCTTGCAGCGAGACAACGGTGAGACGGTAACTGTTGGTGGGCTGCCGGGGGATAACTACCTGGCTGCCGCTGGCCGCAACTTGTTGCTCGGCCAGGTCGACGCCA
>CAYZHI010000290.1:0-4939 GCA_964477335.1 uncultured Caldilineaceae bacterium
GTCTTGGTTGGGCCGGGGGTGTTGGTTGGGCTGGGGGTCCAGGTGGGTGGATAAGCCTGATCCGGGGTGGCTACTTGCGGCGGAGGAATAACGGCAACCTGGCCGGCCATAGCTGTGGAGGCCACGATGGTAGCCCGATTCGGGCTGAGGGGATTGAAAGGAATGTTCGGCTGGACGAAAATGGTGGCATAACACAAACAGGAGAGGATTGTCATCCCCAGGAACATTGAGACTAGAACCGTGGTAAGGCGTTTATCCCTCATTGAACGTTCTCCTTTACCGGATAGCCCCTGCCCATTTTGGTGAGCCAGGTTACTTATTCTCTAGCGATGAGCAGATATCTTGGTCGGCCAGCAACTGTTTCTACGCCAACGAACAGTTGAGTTTCAGGCTGAGTATTGATGAGTTGATCGGTTGCATCCAATAGTTGTCTTTGTCGTTGCTCTTCTGGGTAGTTTGGATATCGACCCAACTCACCCGCCAGAACCTCTCGCCGTAATCTTTCTTCAGTGGCTTTGTCGATTTGGGAAACTTCGGGCAAAGCCACAATCAAATCCGCATACAGGGCATATAGTCGTTCGTATGTTTTGGTCAAATCGGCCCTGATTTGTTCGGTCTGGACTTCCCACTCCGGCACCAAACTCATCCCATAACCCTGTCGGGCCACTTTATATTTTCGGGTCAGCCACTCGATTTGGGCCTGAGTGATGTCGATTCTTTTGGACAAGCGGGTAGCTGTGGCAAATTCACCTTCATAGAACGGCATCTTCTGCCGGTCCTCTTCAATCAAGGCTTCTTTCAGGGCAATAACATTGGTGTCTGGAGCCTTGCCCCCTCGTTCAACCAGGATAGCCGCCAGTTCTTGGGCTCGCCGCCAGCGTACGGCTTCCGCTTCCTGGGCTAAAGGCGATAATGGCACCGGCTCACTCCGGGGCAGAATTGGCTGTTCCAGTGTAGCTATGCTTAAGTCAGGCGGCGTTGCGCTCAAGTTCAAGCTGGACCGGGCCAACTCCCGTTCCCCCAGAATTATATAATTCTTTTGTAATCTCTCAAAAATAGCCCGCCGGCGCACTGCCTGCAAATACGGACTTCGCGCGGCCACCCTAAAGGCCTGATCAAAGTAGAATTTAGCCAGCGTAGTCTCGTTCAATTCGGCCAGTCCTTCGCCGGCCTGCAGAAATATATCGGCTCGCACGGTATCAGGGATCTCGGGACTCAGGGTCGCTGTTGTCCCGGCCAACTGGTAGCTGAACAGGGCTTTGTCTCTGGCCTCACTCGATGTCGCGGCTTGACCGGCATAAGCAGCCGCGACAAGTAGAAAACTGCCAGCAGTTTCTTTGTCGGTTAGAGCGGGTTGAAATAGCAACGTCGACAGGGCTGTCTCTGGCCGGGCTTTGTCGATGGCCTCGACGATGACCTCGGTTTCTGCTACGCCGCCTAGCGATGCCAAAGCCAGAGCTGGATCAACCTGATCGACTTTAACCATATCCAACGGCGTGGTTCTGGTCAATAAACTCTGGCTTACCGCGGTTGCGCTGCCAAACTGATTCGTCAGCAATAGGACCGCCACCGCCGCCAGTAAAATAAACATCAAAACTGTTAGGGTGCTGACGACAATAATCAGTCCCAGGTGGTTATTTTTGCGTGTTGTTTGTTGCATCTTTCCTGCTGATAGTTTAACTTCGTATCGGCTAGCTTGATTCATGCTGTCATCCTACCACAAACTGCCCTAGATGCGAAAACAGCACGGCCATAAAATTGACCGCTGGAACTTACCAGTCAACAAACCGCTCAATCGTAACAGCCGACCGCTGCGCGGTCAACCAATCCAAAAATATTTGTTTTTTAAAGTTTTGGGCCATTTCCTGGTTTATAGGCCGTTCAGTCTCCTTGTTGAACAATTTGATGATGTAGAATCCGGCTGGGGTTGGAATGGGTCCGTTCATTTGGCCGGGTTCCAGCCCGAAGACAATTGCCTCTACGTCAGCCGGTAATACTCCTTGCCCTTTGGCAATCCAGCCTGGCTCAGCCTCATTCCAACTGGACTCGGCTGTTGAGTATGCCTGAGCCAGTTGGCCAAAATCGGCTCCCTGCTTGAGCTGTTCGACAATCAAGCGGGCTGTTGGCTCATCTGTCACCCGGATGTATTGTACCTGCGCCTGCGCCGCTGTCTCCGGTATGCCGGCGCTGATTTGCTCAAACAACCGATTTGCCAGCAGTTGTGCTTGTAAAATATTTCTCAACTCCTCAATGGCCAAGCCGTTTGTCATTAACCATGTTTGAATATCCGCCTGGCTTTCCCCCCGTTCAATCTCGGCTTGCAAGGTCGCCTCCAGCTCGCGGTTACTGATACTGAGCCCTAGCCTGGTCGCCTCCTGCTCGATAATCATCTGGTCGATGAGCGCCTCGAACACCTGTTGCCTCAGCCGGGTCAACCGGGCCTGGCCGGCCTGGCTATTCAAATCAAGCCCCTGTTTGGTTAACATTTCGGCCAGTCTGGTTACCTGTTGTTCATAGGTTGCCAGAAAGATCGGCTGCTGGTTGACTCTGGCCGCCAGGGGCCGGCCATTTTCCCGGCTTCGATCCAATTCGGTCGTCGGTGTTGCGGTTGGAGTGGCGGCGGGTGAAGTAGGCTCGACTGGATCGGCTACATCCCTGGGCGGGGTTAGTTCCACCTCCATAGTTGGGGCTTGGGTTGGATTTATTCGCAAAGCGCTATTGAAACATCCATTCAAAATAAAGAAAAGTGCTAATAGGAGGCTTAACCTGGCTCTCATCCAACCGCTGAACTCTCCCTGACCTTGACTTGCTGTAACTACTACATCTTGATAAAAGCGCTATCTGCTGCACAATATGTAGTATTTTAGACTACCACCTTCTTTCCATTATACCTGAGTGAGCCTAAAAAGGCAACTCAATCTTTGTATTATGTAAATCAACTGACGGATTGAGAGTTGCCAAACGCCATGGTTGGTGTAGAATTTGCCCCAGCCAGGCAGGAGTCAATCAGTTTGATGGCGTTATCGATTTTTCCGGTCACCAAAATTGAAGAGTGCCGCCTCATCGAGCAGCTCCAGCTCAAGATCTGGGGTGGCAATGGCCTGGAAGTTACTCCAGATCATTTGCTGTTGACCATGGCCAAGGAAGGCGGCGTGGTGTTGTTGGCCGTTACCGAGACCGGTCAACCGGTTGGTTTTGGTTATGGCTTTCTGGCGATGACGGAGAGTGGTGGTTTGAAACTGGCCTCGCACCAGGTGGGGGTTTTGCCTGCTTACCAGGGTACCGGCCTGGGTTTTGAGCTGAAGTTGGCCCAGCGCGCCGCCGCCCTGGCCCGCCGGCTTGACCTCATTACCTGGACTTTCGACCCGTTGCAAAGCCGTAATGCTCGCCTTAACCTGCGAAAGCTGGGCGCGGTTAGCCGTACATATCTCAACAACCTGTACGGGGAGATGCGTGATGAGCTTAACCAGGGTCTGCCCACCGACCGCTTCCGGGTTGACTGGTGGCTGACCTCAACTCACGTGGTCGATCGCCTTGCGGGGCGGAGCCAGGAAATATGGCCCTCGGCGACGGAATGTCCCTTGTTGAACCCGGCCACAATTTCAGACAATGGGCTGGTCGTGCCCGCTGAGACCTTTGATTTACCCACTGGCAAATTCTGCCTGGTCGAAATCCCAGCCGACCTGGCCTTACTCAAAACCCAGTTCCCTGAGTTGGCCTTGAAGTGGCGGTTACAGACCCGCCAGCTCTTTGAGTTCGCTTTTGCCAACGGTTACACGGCCATCGATTTATTCCGCCGGGAAGGGCGAAGTTATTATCTGCTCCAAAAGGACTGGCAACTAAAATGAGAATTGACCGTGTTGAATTACACCATATCTCCCAGCCGCTGGTCCATCCCTTTCGGACCAGTTTTGGCACCCAACTTGAACGCCCGTGTATTTTAGTGGCTGTTTACAGCGAGGGGTTGGTTGGCTGGGGCGAGTGCGTGGCTCACAGCGACCCCGGCTACTCCTATGAAACCATCGGGACGGCCTGGCACGTTTTGAGCGACTTTCTGATTCCGCCGCTGTTGGGCCGCGCCGTAACTTCTGCCGGTGAAGTGGCCGCTACTTTTGACTGGGTGCGCGGCCACCCGATGGCTAAAGCCGGTTTGGAGAACGCCGTATGGGATTTGCTGGCCCAGACTGAGGGGCTACCGTTGTCGGCGCTGCTGGGCGGCCAACGCGAGCGGGTTGAGGTGGGTGTCAGCGTCGGCATCCAGCCGACCCTGGCCCAACTTCTCGATCGGGTTGACCGTTTCATCGACCAGGGCTACCGTCGCATCAAAATCAAAATCGAACCGGGTTGGGAGCTGGAACCTTTGGCCGCCATCCGCCAGCAACACCCGGCGCTCAAACTGATGGCCGACGCCAACTCTGCCTTTACCCTGGCCGACGCCCCGCTCTTCCGCCAGATGGACGACCTGGAGCTGTTGATGATCGAGCAGCCGCTCCACTATGATGACATCGCCGATCACGCCAGACTCCAGGCCCAACTCAAAACTGCTATTTGCCTGGATGAGAGTATCCATTCGCCGCAGCACGCCCGCTGGGCCATCGAGATCAAAGCCTGCCGGATCATCAATATGAAGGTTGGCCGGGTGGGCGGCCTGACCAATGCCATCGCCATCCATCAATCCTGCCAGGAGGCCGGCATCCCGCTGTGGTGCGGCGGCATGCTGGAAACCGGGGTGGGCCGGGCTGTTAATTTGCACCTGGCTACGCTACCCAACTTCCGCCTGCCCGGTGACATCTCCGCCACCGAGCGCTACTACGCCGAAGACATTGCCGAGCCCAGTTTCCACTTGAACTCAGCCGATTCGACCATCACCGTCCCCACCGGCCCGGGCATCGGCGTTACCGTGCAGCTCGACCGGGTGCAGAAACATCGAGTCCAATAC
>CAYZHI010000291.1:0-4932 GCA_964477335.1 uncultured Caldilineaceae bacterium
ACCGGACGGTGCGGCTGTGGAACGGCGGCACGGGGGCCCCGGTTCAAACGATCCCGGCGGGTTCGATCGCCTACGCGGTCGCGCTCAGTCCGGACGGCAAGCGGGTGGCAGCGGGGTGCTTCGACGGGATGGTTCGCCTGTGGGACACCGCGTCGGCCCGGCCGCTGGTGACGCTGGAGGCGTTGGAACACATCCCCCACGGCATCTGGACTGCGCCGCTGATGCTTGTTTTTACCCAGCAGGCCCTGGGCGCCGGCCCGGAAGGGTGGGGTTACCAGAACGCCGCCTTTTACGGCGGCCAGTTATTGGGCGCCACCACCGCGGCCGTGCTTGCCGGCCAGATGGCCCGCCGGCCCGGCCAGATCATCATTTGGAATGCTTTTTTATTCAGCCTGATGACGATTGCTTACTCCCTCAGCCCCACTCTGGCCCTGACCGTCATCCTGGCGCTCCTGTTTGGTCCGCCTTCGGCGATGCGCGACGTAGCCCAGGACTCGTTGCTGCAAGCCTCGGTGAGCGCCGATATGTTGGGCCGGGTTTTTGCGACCCGTATGATGCTGGCCAACCTTAATTTTATGCTGGCCGGCCTGGCCTTTGCCTGGCTGGCCGACCAGCTTCCGATTCGTTGGGTTTATTTGCTGGCCGGCCTGCTTTACCTGGGCACAGCTTTGTACGCCCTGGCCAGTCCGGCTATTCGCCGCAGCCGGATTACGGCTCCCAATCCGCAAACGCATCAACAACCGGCTTGATGTCGTCCATCATTGGGTAGAGAATGGGGCAGGTGACTCCGGCGTGGATATATTCGGCCACCTTGGCCTGGCACTCGGCCGTGGTGCCCACGGCCATCAGGCTGCGTACCACCTCATCCGGGATGACTTTACTGGCCTTGATGTAATCCTCTTCCGTGGCCGGCCAGCTCATAATCGACTGCACTCTGGCCAGCAGCTCCTCATCCACATTGCTGGCCTTCATAATGTGAGGCTCGGTGGCCAGGTAGTAGGCTACCAGCTTTTTGCCTTCGGCCATCGCCGCGGCCGGATCTTTGTCCGACAGGCAGCAGACCAGCAGTTCGGGCCGATCCACGTCGGCCAGCGTTTTGCCGGCTTTTTTGGCCCCCTGTTCCACCAGGCTGACCGCCCGCTTGATGTAATCGACCGAAACGACGTAATTCAGCACTACGCCGTCGCAAATTTCGCCGGCCATTTCCAGCATTTTGTCGCCAGTAGCGCCGATATAGAGCGGAATGTTCCGGGGCGAGGTATCGCCGTAGGCCACGTCCAGCCTGACCCGATCCAGGTAGACAAAGTCGCCCTGATAGGTAACTTCCTCCATCGAGAATAGCCGGCGCAGTACCTCGACGTGCTCCCGCATGGCTGCCAGCGGACGTTCCCGCTTCACGCCCACCCGGCCGGCAATCGGTTCCCACCAGGCTCCCAGGCCGAGCATCACCCGGCTGCGGCCGTCGGCCGTTTTGCCGGCCAATTCCCACATCGTGCTCCAGGTAGCGGCAATCACCGCCGGGTTGCGGGTCCAGATGGGCAACACGCCGGACCCCAGCCGTAGCCGTTTGGTCTGGGTTAAAAAGGCGCTCATCATAACCACACAGTCACGGGCCAGGCGGGTATCGGCCTGCCAGATTTCCGAGAAGCCGCGCTCCTCGGCATATTTGGCCATCTCTAACTCATAGGCAATGGGATGTTTGTCCTGCATGTACAGGGCCATTCGTTGAGCCATAATGAAATAACTCCTTTGTTGTGAGATTTGTAAGGATTTGCAGGTTGTATATTATTAGATTGTCGGGGATGTGGCAAGAATTTTGGGGTTAGATGATTGGTTGGATGGTTCGATTACGAATGGGTCAAAAACTCGGTGACCTCGGCCAGGGTGGGCAGCCCGCCTCGCCCGCCGAGCCGTTGCGCATTTAAAGCCGCCACGGCGCTGGCCAGAGCGGCGGTATCTTTCAATGCATAGCCCCGCACCAGCCCGAACAGAAAAGCGCCGTGGTAGCTGTCGCCGCAGCCGGTGGTATCGACGACGTGGGGCAGCCGGAAGGCCGGTTGGTGAAAGGATGGCCCGGCCTGGGGGTAGAGCCAACTGCCCCGCAACCCATCGGTAATGACAACCAGTTCCGGCCCTTCGGCCAGCAGTTTGGCCGCGGCCGGCTCGATATCAGCCAGGCCGGTGTACTGCCGGGCAAAGTCGCGGGCGACAATGCAGATGTCGGTCAAGCGGACCAACTGGCTGATCTCCGGATTGTAGCGGTGGGCGCCCCCGTCAAAGGAGACTTTTACCCCCTGCTGGCGGGCCAGCCGGCCGGCGTGCAAACAGGCCGGCCAGTGGCGGCCGTTGACGTGCAAAATTTTGGCCGAGGCGATCAACTCGGGCGAGATGGCCGTGGCGGGTACCTCCGGCGCCGTACTCGGATAGAAGACGATCGAACGGGCGCCGTCGCGCTGCCGGACCAGAATCGATGAGGTGGCCGAGGCCGCGCCGGTTACGCGCTGCAAATAGTTGGTGCAGACGCCGGCCCGTTCGAATTCGTTCACAATCAGGTCGCCCCGCCAATCAGCGCCGATGGCGTCGATCATAGCGGCTCTACCGCCGAGCCTGGCCAGGGTCACCAGGGCAGTGGCGACCGGCCCCCCGCCTTGAATAGTCATCTCCTGGGCTTGTTGCACCTCTTCCCGGGTAGGGAAGTGGTCGACCAGGCTGAGCAGGTCCACCGTAGACGCGCCCAGACCAATGACATCGAATTTGGCTGCCAATTTCTGTTCTACTTGACTACGATATTGACCAGCCGGCCGGGTACATAAATCACCTTGACCGGCGTTTTGCCTTCCAGATGGCGCTGGATGCCTTCGGCGGCCAGGGCTTGCCCTTTGACCGTTTCGGCTTCGCTGTCGGTGGGCACTTCAATTTTGTCGCGCACCTTGCCGTTGATCTGGATGGCCAGTTCGACCACGTCTTCTTTAGCGATGGCTTCGTCCCAAACCGGCCAGCGCTGCTGGTGAACGCTGTAGGGCTGGCCGATGCGCGCCCACAGCTCTTCGGTAATGTGCGGGAAGCCGGGGGCCATCAGCAGGATCAAGGTCTGGACGGCTTCGTCCCAGGCCGGGTGGCTGACTAAAGCCGGATTATCCGCCTGAGCGGCGATCAACGCATTGGTGTACTCCATCAAGCCGGCGACCATCGTGTTGAAACTAAAATCCTCGATGTCCTTGGTCACCCGGCGGATGGCCTGGTGCTGCTTGCGCCGCAAATGGCGCAGTTGCGCCTCTGCCGGCTCAGCCTGGCTCCCCGGCCCTGCCGCGCCCCTGCTCCTGGACCCAACGACCAACTCCCACACTTTCTCCAGGAAACGTTGCACCCCCAAAATGCCGGTGCTATCCCAGGGACCGCCCTGGTCCCAGCGAAAGCCAAACATCAGGTAGCCGCGCACGGTGTCGGCGCCGTATTTCTGCACCAGGTCATCGGGGGCAATCACGTTGCCGCGGCTCTTGCTCATCTTTTCGCGGTCTTCGCCCAGGATGATGCCCTGGTTGAACAGAGCGTCCATCGGCTCATCAAAGTCAACCAGCCCCATATCCCGCATCGCTTTGGTGAAGAAGCGGGTGTACAGCAGGTGCATGGTGGCGTGCTCGATGCCACCGGTATACTGGTCAACCGGCAGCCAGTACCGGCCCTCGACCGGGTTGAAGGGCGAGTCGTCCGCCGACAGGGTTTCGCCGTCCTTCCAGGTCGGGTCCATATAGGCGTACTGGTACCAGCTCGAGCACATAAAGGTGTCCATCGTATCGGTTTCTCGCTCGGCCTCTGCTGAACCGCAGCGGGGACATTTCACCTGACGGAAGCGTTGGTGATATTTCAAGGGCGACTCGCCGGTGGGCATGAACTGGACGTCCTCCGGCAGCAAGACCGGCAGCTCCTCATACGGCGCCGGCACAATGCCGCAGGTGGGGCAGGTGATCATCGGGATGGGACAGCCCCAGTAGCGCTGCCGGCTGATCAGCCAGTCGCGCAGGCGATAGGTGACCGCAAACTTGCCGATGCCCTGCTCTTCCAGCCAGCGAGTCACGGCGAGGCGGCCTTCGGTTGCCGGGGTCAGGTCGGCGGGCAGGCCGTACTGCTCGGCCAGTTCGGGCGTCCATTCGTCTAGCCGGTACTTGCCGATGGTTGCATACCCGGTGAAGCGGCCGCTGTTGACCATCAGGCCCGGCCCGGTGTAGGCTTCCTTAAACGGCTGGCCATCCCAATCCTTGGGGGCGACCACCACCGGAATGGGCAGGCCATATTTGGTGGCAAATTCAAAGTCCCGTTCGTCGCCGCAGGGCACAGCCATGATGGCCCCGGTGCCGTAGGTCATCAAGACGTAATCGGCAATCCAGATGGGGATGCGCTCGTTGTTGACCGGGTTGATGGCATACGCGCCGATAAAGACGCCGCTTTTCTCCTTGTCGGCGGCCAGCCGGTCGATCTCAGTCTGGCGGGTGGCCTGGGCCACGTAAGCCTCCACGTCGGCCTGCCGGTCGGCGCTGGTCAGCTCTTTGACCAGGGGATGTTCTGGAGCCAGCACCATGAAGGTGGCGCCCCACAGGGTGTCGGGCCGGGTGGTGAAGATGGGCAAATTGTGGCCGCCCTGCTCGGTTTTGAAGATGACTTCGGCCCCCTCGCTGCGACCAATCCAATTGGTCTGCATGGCCCGCACCCGATCTGGCCAGTTCAGCTTGGAGAAGTCCAGCAGCTCCTCGGCATAGGCGGTAATTTTGAAAAACCACTGGTTCAGGTCTTTTTTGATGACCGGCGTGCCGCACCGCTCGCAGTGCCGGTCTTCGCCCCAGACCTGCTCGCGGGCCAGAGTGGTGTTGCAGTGAGGGCAAAAATCGACCGGAGCCATCGTTTTGTAGGCCAGCCCCATATCGTACAGTTTCAGGA
>CAYZHI010000292.1:0-4885 GCA_964477335.1 uncultured Caldilineaceae bacterium
GCTTTCCAAAAATTTTGGACGCACCCCTTTCAATCCAGCGCCGGTAGAGAAGCGGGCCAAGGGCGACTATTGATGGCGGTACAGGTTCCAATCCAGGTAAGTATTAATCGCTTCTTCCAGAACGTCGGCCCAGTGACCGCGCACCATGGCCACATGGTGCTCAAAACCGTTCTTGCAGATATATTTCATCATCTTCTGCAGATTGTCGATCCGGCAGACGGCCGAGCCGCCCTGAATGCTGGTGGGGTCGTCGGTAAATTCACCTTCACCCACGTAAGATTTGATCAGCCCCAGCGTATCATCCGTGGACATGCGGAAGAAGGTCATCGGCCCGGCGACCACCTGCGCTTTGATGGCCCCAAAGCTGATGTCGTAGCCCACGTCGGCGCCGATGACATCCAGATTCGAAATTTCGGGGGTCTTACCGATGAAGCTCTTGGGGTAGTTGCTGCAGTGGGTATTGATGCACATATCCCGATCCTGGCCGTAGTTGTTGTTCCAATCCAGAAAGCCGGGGGCATTGCCCGAGGCCAGCACCAGGGCGTACATCGAGACGACCCCGGCCACATCAACCTCACAGGCGCTGGGCATAAACTTCTCGCCCATCATACTCATCGTCAAACAGGTAGCGCAGCCAAAGTTTTTCTGAATGGAAGTCCAGCATTGGATGGCGCTGGCCTCGCACTCATTCTGGGCCATCCAGTTTTCCACCGCCACCGACCAACTGGCCTGTTTTAGGATGGCCTCCTCCCGGATGTAATCGGGAATGACGCCGTAGGCTTTAATCTCGGCCACCTTGTCGTGCACCGCCTTGGGCTTGGAAGTAAACAGGGTGTTGGCCGCAGCAATCATTTCCGATAGGTCAACCGTGACCACGGTGATGCCGGTCGATTGGAGCAGCTTCTCGCTGTAGCGGCAGGTGTGGAAGGGGGCCGGCCTGGCCCCAATCGCCCCAACTCGCAGATTGGTTAGGCCCTTGACCACCCGGCAAACCCGGGCAAAGAAATCCAGGTCTTTGCTGAAGACGTCGCTGTTGATGGCGCAGGTATGGGTGGTGGTGTCGGTAAAGGGGATGCCGTACTGGTAGAGATTATTGCAAACCGAGAACTTGCCACAGAATGAGTCTCGCCTTTCCTTGACGCCCAGCTTCATGGGGTCTTCATCGTCGCAAGCCTGCACCAACACCGGCACGTTCAGCTTGGCCATCTCCAACGTTTGCACTATGCCCAACTCGTCGCCAAAGTTTGGCAGCACTACCACTACCCCGTCGATCTCATCCCGGTGTTGCTTGAACAGTTCGGCGCATACTTTGGCGTCGGCCAGGGTTTCGATGACCCCATTGGGGGTGGCCTCTACGGGCGGGATGACGTAGTTGTAACCGAGCTGATCCAGTTTGGCCAGCAAATCTTTCCGTCCTTGCACCGCCAGTTCCGCGTTGAAGAAACCGCGCGACCCCACGATCAGGCCAAAGGTGGTTTTCTTTTCCATTATCTTCATTGTTGTGATGCTCCTTTCATCCTTGAAAAAATAGACTCAATTGATTGGTGATTTTTCTCGTTCCCACACTTTTCTCTCGTTCCCAAATTTCAGTTTGGGAACGAGATATAGGGTTACAGTTCCAGCCCAAGCAAATGAGGGATGAGCTGTTTTATTTTGCCAGTTGGGCCAACATACAGCCAGAGCACAAACTGATCGGTCGTGGCCGAGCGCCCAGTTGTGCCGCCGATGGTCTGGCCATTGCACTCCAACTCGCCAAAACCGCCCAGGTCGCCGCCGTCATTGTAAACATGAATCGAGTGGCCGCGGCGACCCGGCCAATCGGCCGGTTCTTCCACATAGGGTGCGGCCGGATTGTTGAAGAAGTTGCGCACCAGCAGATAAGCCCGATCATCGTCGAGCCGGTTGAGGTAGGCCAGGCGGCCAAACACGTGAGCGGCTTTATAACCAACTTTATAGCGCCGGTCGCCGGTAATCGTGAGGCTTACAAAATTAGAGTGGATGGTCTGATAATTGTCGTCGATCGGTTCATTGTAGTCGCTGTATTCGACTTGGGGAGAAGCGGGGATGAGGAGCTGGCCGCCGGGATTGAGTTGGATCAGGTTCCAAACTTCGCTGGCGATGTCGTCCAGTTTACTCTCCGACAGAGAGACAATCTGTTCATAACCGGCAAAGAGTACGCCCTCCAGCAGGGCTTCGTAGTTGCTTAACTGGCGTAAGGGGTCCTCAACCGACCGGATGACTTTTTCCAGTTCAAGCTCTTTCTGGCCGCGGGCCAATGTAAAGGCTTCCAGAGTCAGGCTTTGGCTCAAGCGATACTGGTCAGGTTGGGGTTGCTCCAGCCGATAGTGACCGGGGTCCATTTGGGCCGGCACGCGGACCGTGCCCCAAAAATCAGAGCGATCCGGCACCAGGTATTGGATTTCGGGCGCAATCCAGATGCGTTCACCGCCCAGATTCCAATCAGCGGAGTCCAGAAACTTTCGAAATGAAGTTGGGTCACTCCAGGCCCGGTTCAGCCAGAAGAGACTCTCGCTGTTTGGAGAAAGGAAGGGTCCCAGAATGCGGCCGCCCCGCTGGGAGATGATTAACTGAACGTCGTTTTGCAGGGTGAGGGTGGCATAGGCTTGCTGATTTTGCTCCAGTGAGTTGATCACCTGCTGAAAAGTTATGCGGTTGTTCATTCTAGATGCCTCATCAACCAAGCTATCGTCGCTATTTCCATCTTTGGAAATTTAATTGGGCCAACGCTGATGATCTGTCTAGCTCAAGCTTATGCGATCCCTGCTGTTCAGGTGTGGTCATACCTCATACCAATATCATATTACATCCGGCTCGGTTTGTCAATTTAGTCAACCTGCCAGCAGGGAGCCAGTGCAGACTACGGCGTAAACACGGCTTTCAGAACCTGACCGGCCAGGGCCATCGTTGCTCCCGTCTTGAACTCGGCCAGCGGGAAGCGATGGGTGATCAGCTTATCCACCGGGATGCGCCCGGACGCCACCAATTTCAGGGCCAGCCGGTAATGCCTGGGCGCAAAAATGGTCGTGCCGATTAAATGCAGAGCGTTATAGTGCACCAGGTTCATATCCACTCCCGGCTTGCTGTTATCTTTGGGCAGGCCGCCGAATAAGAGGATACGTCCCCCTTTGCGGGCCATTTCAACAGCCTGAACTTGGGCCACCGGCGCCGGCGTAGCCGTGATGATCACGTCAGCCCCTTTGCCGCCGGTCAACCGGCGGATTTCCTGCACCAGATCGACCTCGGCGGAATTGATCAGCCCGTCCGGCTCAAAAGCAGCTGCCAGTTTGAGCCGCTCAGCGGCAATATCAACCACAAAGATTTTGTCCGCGCCCCTGGCGCGGGCCAGGCTGACGTGAATACAGCCAATCGGGCCGGTGCCGATGATCACCACCGTGTCGCCCAAACCGACCTGTCCTTTTTCCTGAGCATTGATGCAGGAAGAAATCGGTTCGGCCATGGCGGCAAAGGCGGGGTCTAAACCGGCCGGCGTCAACTCCATCGCTCCCAATCTGATCGCTTCGGCGGGAACAGCCATATATTCGGCTAACCCGCCGGGCCAGGCCTGGGCAAGTTCCCGGTAATTGTCGCACAACTCATACTCGCCGTTCAGACAAAAATCACAAACGCCGCAATAGACTGGCGGACCAATGGCAATCATGTCGCCTTTTTGCCACTTGCCCTGATAACCAGGCCCAACTTCAACGATGGTCCCGGCGACTTCATGGCCAATGATCCAGGGAAAAGTCACTTTGCGGTGGCCGCTCCGCAATGTCCGCAAGTCTGAGCCGCATAGGCCGCAGGCATTGATGCCTAACAAAAAACCACCTTCTGGCGCGCTTGGGACGGGTACATCTTCGACCGCAAACTCCATCGGCGCCCGCACGACCACTGCTTTCATCGTATTGCCCATTGATTGCTCTCTCTCCAGAAAGTTATCAGTAATCAGTAATCAGTTGTCAGTTGTCAGTCCCACCTGTCACTGCCCACTGATCACTGACCACTGATCACTGATCACTGATCACTGCCCACTGATCACTGCCCACTGATCACTGACCACTGCCTTCTCACACTGCCCCAATTAACTCATCCTGCATCTGGCGCATCTTGTAAGCCAGCGTCGAGGTATCCGGGGCAAAGTTGTCGTAAGTGAGCATCTCGCCTTTGGCGATGTTTTTAAGAATTTTCCCGCCGGGGGCCAACCCCATCGGAATGCCCCGGGCGGCTTTAGCCTCCTGGTAGATGTAGACGCGGCTGAAGAAATCGGCGCTGCCGATACCGCCGAGTATTTCGCCGGCGGAAAGGTCGCGCTTGGCAATGCCCACCACTTCCGAAACCATCCGCCTCGAGAAGAGGGTGGCTTCTCCGTAGATGGCCGCCTCGGCAATTGACAGCGGCGTCTCGATGCTGCACAGGTGGTAGGGGCGATAGAAGGTGTAGTAGGGACCGGCTCCCATCGAGTAAAAGGCCAGGTCCTGGGCAATGCGGGGATCATCGGTGGCGATGATGACGAATACACCCGGCGCAACCTTGCCCACCGAATAATCGACACAGCCCCGCCGGCTGAGAATCCCGCCATCTTCTTTGGGGATCAAGACTTTGTTCAAATCTGGCACATCCACTTTAGCCCCGTGACCGCCGGGGACGTCAGGGAGCAGGCCGGTAGCATTTGACATGGCCGCCAATTCGACCATCGTTTTGGTGCCGTCTTTGAAGGCGGCCAGCATCTTGGGATTCATATGTTTGCGTTCGGCTTCTTCCCGGCAGGAATCGGGCGTGGCGTAATAGTCGATGACGTTGTTCTTGCCTTTGCCCAGGCAAATCACCTCAAAGCCCAGATTGGTGGCGAAATCGTACAGGGTTTTGC
>CAYZHI010000293.1:0-4874 GCA_964477335.1 uncultured Caldilineaceae bacterium
ATGGCGGCCGGGCAGAGATACTTGAAGCCATCAAGAAAATGAATCGCGATCAGGTCAAGCCGGACGATGTGACCGAAGACCTGTTGAGTTGTTACATGTACACCGGCGACGCGCCCGACCCAGACCTGATCATTCGCACCAGCGGTGAGTTTCGCACCAGCAATTTCCTGATCTGGCAGGCTGCCTACGCCGAATATTATTTCACCCCCACCTATTGGCCTGATTTTGGCAAGGATGAATATTACCAAGCCCTGCTGGCCTACAGCCAACGGGAGCGACGCTATGGCGGGGTCAAGGGCTAACCAATTGCTCGGCCAATATTTGTCCGGCCGCCAACCCTGATAGCGCCGCCCCTTCTACTCGAGGTCCACTAAAGGCGTCGCCGGCCAAAACGAGCGGGGGCAAATTAGCCGCTACCAGATACCGGTTGGGATACAGGCTGGTGGGCAGGGCGTAGCGCCAGCGTTTGAGCTGCGCCTCCAATATGGTCGTGGCTGGCTCCAGGTAAGGTCGAAAGCTGATTTGCAGGGCAGCCAGCACTTCTGCATCCCCAGCCTCCCATAATTGACGGCTGTAATCTTGGTTGGCGTGCACGGTTATGATAGTGGCCTCCGGGGAGATGCCCTTGCGTTGGTTGTCGGCAATCCAACTGATCGGCGCATGCGAGTGCTGAATCGCCCCTGGTTCCGGCAGGTGGATTGGCCCATCCAACCAGAACATCCCAGCCAGGCACGGTGCGTAAGCCACCTCTTCCAGAGCCGCCCGGTCGACTGAAGCCAGCCGGGTGTGGCCGGCCGCCAGCAGGGCCAGGCTTTGCGGCACCGGAGGAGTGAGCAGTAATGCCTTACTGACGTAGCTGGCTCCATTTTCGGCGACACATTGCCAGCCGTGGGCCGTAGCCGATACGGCCATCAGCCGGACATTAACTCGACTCTCTAGACCCTCCGCCAGGTGTTTGGCCAGCATGGCCATCCCCCCACTAACTGCATAGCGGGGATGGCCATCAAAGTTGACCGGGGCCAAACTCCCGTCAGACCAGCCACTGGACCAGCGATAGACCAGCCCCTCAATCAACCACCGCTCGGCCTGGTTTTGGAATTCGGCTGAACGGATGGTGAAAAATTGGGCGCCGTGGTCAGCCCGGCCAGGCCCAATCCGCCGCGTGGCCAGTCGACCGCCTACACTGCGGCCCTTGTCAACCACAATCACCCGCCGACCGTGTTGGTGCAGGGTGCGCGCCGCCATCAAACCGGTCAACCCGGCCCCGACTACCAGGATGTCCGTCTCGACTTCATTCACTGGCATAAATACCTGATATCCGCGCCCAACAATGCTGCGCTATTTCTTCCAGCGAAAAGAATGTTCATTGCTAAATAGGGAGTATAGCGTTTGACCGGAACGCTGTCAATGAGCCACTTCGATGGATGCTTCAAACCTTGCGATTTCCGGCCGGCTCAATCACCGGGCGGCGATGAACTTGCCTGAACCTCACGAAAGTAGTACCTTAAGCTAATACAGTTCTGGCAAGAGGTTGTGCTATAATGGTGCTGTCGGCCCGTTGCCATGCAAACCAGCCTGTTTTAAGGCAGCCGCGGCCAGCCGGTTGGTTCACCCTGTTCGAGGAGTCAAGATCAGCCTGATGATGCTACTTTCCTTAACAGAGAGATGGTGATGTTACCCGATAGACCACGAGTTCGATCCCGTTTAGATCTTCTATATGCGGTTACGCGTGAATTCAACGCTGGCCTGGATATTGATGAGGTCCTGAAGCGAGTTTTGTCGGCAACCCTGGCGACCGTTGGCGTTGCCGATGGCAGTCTCTTTTTATTTGATGCTAACGGGCAGTTGGAGAATTTCTTCCTCAGCACCAATTTTGAGATCCAATCACGCCACCGACCCCAATTGGAGGCGATACTTGACCAGGGGCTGGTCAAATGGATCAAAGAACGGCGACAGGGTGTGATCATCCAGGATACTACCCGTGATGAGCGCTGGTACAACAAGAACAGCAGTTATCCTCTACCCCAGGCCCGCAGCGCCATCGGCGTACCCATCCAATTGCCTGATCAACTCATCGGCATTCTAACGCTCACGGCATTGGGCCCTAACCATTTCAATCAAGACGACCTGACCATGCTCACGGTGATGGCTGACCAGGCCGCCTTTGCCATTGCCAACGCCCGTCTATTTAAGGCTGAACAACGCCGTCGTCGCCTGGCCGACACGCTGGCCTCCGTAGCCCGAACGATCAACTCCACGCTTGAGCTGAATAAGGTACTGGATCTCATTCTGGAACAACTAGCCCTGGTAGTTGAGTACGACAGTAGTTCAATCATGCTGTACGATGAACTTGAAGGAACCCTGTCGGTTAGGGCGGCGCGCCGTTTTGACGATATGGCCGACGCCTTAAGCGTCGTGATCCATGTAAACGAAGATAGTCCCAACTACCAGGCCATCCTGCAAAAAAAACCCGTAGTTCTCGACGATGTAGATACCGAGCCACACTGGCGCAAAAGTTCCTCCACCCGCAATGTTCACAGTTGGATTGGCGCTCCCTTGATTGCCCGTGACCAGGTTATCGGGATGCTAACGGTTGACAGTTATCAAGTGGGCAAATATACGGCTGAAAATGCCAAAGAAGTAGCTGCTTTTGCCGACCAGGCCGCCACAGCCGTAGCGAATGCCCAGATTGTGGCTCGTTTGCAGAGCGCCGAAAGCAGTTACACCGGCCTGTTTGAAGATAGTACCGATTTGATTGTAATTTCCACTTATCAGGGTCTCATCCTGAACGTCAACCGGACGGCCTGCCAGATATTACGCCGGCCCAAAGACGCCCTAGTTGGGGGCGATATCACCTTCATTCACCCTGAGTTGCATGATTATCTGGACCAACATGCCAGCCGCCTGAAAGTCTGGCGCGAACTTTCGCTGGAGTTGGATGTGCTCGACGCCTACCGCCAAACCATCTCTTTGGAGTTAAAGGCTCGCCAGGTTATTTATGGGGGTAAGGCTTGCGTCCAGTGGGTGGGCCGAGATATTTCCGCCCGCAAACAAGCCGAAAAGCTGCGCCAGGACCTGTTGAACATGGTCATCCACGATTTGCGCGGCCCAATCGGCAACATGATCAACACTATCGAACTATTGCCAATGCTGCTGGCGGCCAATCCCGACCCCAAAACGGTCAACCGGGTGCTCGATCTGGCGCTCCAAACCAGCCAGGAGGTCAAAGATCTGGTCGACTCGATGTTGGATATTAGCCGCCTGGAGCAAGGCGAGGTACCGCTCCAGCGCGAGCTGGTCGACCTGGAAGAATTGATGCAAGCAGTGGAAAAACAGGTAACGCCTCGGGCCGCAGCCAAAGCTATGGAGTTAATCATTGCACCGCTGCCGGGAATCCCGCCGGTCTGGCTGGATATCAGTATGATCCGGCGAGTGTTAGTCAATCTGATCGACAACGCCATCAAATATACTCCCCGGGAGGGGAGAGTTTCGCTGTCAACCAACGTGACCAAAGACGCTTTGATTTTTGCCGTCGCCGACAATGGCCCCGGCATCAGTAAAGCGGATCAGGCCTACATTTTCAATAAATTCGCCCGGGTGGACCATTCGAGCAATGCGCCCACCGGGGTGGGTTTGGGGCTGGCCTTCTGCAAACTAGCCGCCGAGGCCCACGGCGGCAAAATCTCCGTAAAAAGTGAAGGCATACCCGGTCAGGGCAGTACCTTCATCCTGTCGCTGCCCCTGATTCTTGAACCTGGCCGATGAGTTCAGGTTTAGATTTGTTGGCCCAGTATTACGATCTCCTCCACGGGGATTTGGAGGAAGACCTGCCGCTGTGGGAGGCGCTGGCTCAAACGGCCGCCGGCCCTATTCTGGAGGTCGGCTGCGGCACCGGCCGGTTACTGCTGCCCCTGGCCCAGGCCGGCTACACCCTGACCGGTCTTGACCTGTCCCCGGTTGCCCTGGCTACAGCCCAAACCAAACTGGCTGCCGCCGGCCTCACCGGGCAGGTTACCCTGGTTCAGGCCGATATGCGTGAATTTGACCTGCCGCAAAAGGATTTTAGCCTGGCCCTCATGCCGCTGAATACCTTTATGCACTGCCAGTCGATGGCGGAGCAGTTGGCTACGCTGCAAGCTATCCACCGCCACCTGCAGCCGGGCGGCCAACTGGTCATCGATCTCTTTTACCCGGACCCGGTAATGCTGGCCGAAGTGGATGGCCGGCTCTATTTTGAAGCCGAAAGCGTAACCGAGTCGACCGGCGAAAGAGTCCAGTGGTACTGGCGCCACGATATCGACCTGGCCGGACAGTTACGCCACCTAACCTACATTCTGGATGAAATCGACCCGGAAGGCCAGGTTCGCCGCATCACCTTGCCCTTCTCGCTCCGCTTTGTCTACCGCTTTGAGTTGGAGCTGCTGTTGAAAATGAGCGGCTACACCGTCGAAACCATCTTCGGCAGTTACGAGATGGAACCGTTCGACAGCAATAGTCCCCGCATGATTTTCGTCGCCGCAAAGCAGTGATCAGTAACGAGTGAACAGTGAACAGAACCCATTGACAACTGACAACTGATAACTGATAACTGATAACAACTCTACATCTCTTCCCGGTAGCTCAAATTATGTTTCTGGCGCGCCTGAAGAATGGCCCGCCGCAGAATCTCGTGGACTTGGGCCGGATTGGAGATATTGTTGAGAACAACTTCAGGGTTACTGGGATCATGACTGCGAATGTAGATATCCCCAATATTTAACATTCGTTCGGTCAAAGACTGCTTGTAGTCGACATCCTGAACTCGAACCAGCTCAATATCCTCACGCTCCTTGCCCAGCAAACCCTCGGAAATGCGCAGCCGTTCAGTCGTAACC
>CAYZHI010000294.1:0-4847 GCA_964477335.1 uncultured Caldilineaceae bacterium
GCTAATGATAGTGGCAGGTGGCAGGTGGCAGGTGACAGGTGACAGGCTTCACGCCTCACGCTCCTCGCTCCCCGCTGTACTTACCTTCTGCCTGATGTTGTTACTCGCTTTGATCCCGCTGTTTGTCTGGGAGGCGGCGCGACGCCAATCTCCCGGCTTGTGGCAGCTCAGTTTGGCTAATTACGGCGGCCTTACGGCCAGCGTTGGCAGCTTTGGTGAACGCTGGGTTGGCTTTCTGGAACTGCTGCAATACAGTACTGCTTCACCAGTGTTAAACACGGTCTTTTTTATTGGCCTGCCGCTGCTCTTGCTGTACGATCTTTGGCAAATCCGGCCAACCCCCCTCCGGTCGCAACCAACCAGCCAACCATCTACCCCCCCTTCGGATGCAACCAACCAATCATCTTCCCCTCCAACCAACCATCCATCCATCCAACCGGCAAACCCGGCCTATTTCGACTGGCTGCTGTTTCTTTTTGGTTTAGGCTACCTGCTGGGCCATGCCTGGTTCTCATTCCAGGTCTGGGATCGATATCTACTCGGCCTGATCCCGCTGGTGGCCCTCCTTTTGGCCAGGGTCTTGTTATGGCCCTGGCTCATATTGCCGCGGCATTGGCTCGATCACCAGCCCGACCTGCGCTCTCTGGTCACCCTTGGAGTGAGCCTGCTGCTGGTGGGACTCCTGGTCACAACTATGGCCAGACCGGTGCAGGATGCGGTCAACGGTCGCTACCCGTTGGGCAGCCACAGCCAGGCCCTGCAAGGGTTGGAACAAATTGTGGCTTATTTGCGGGGGCACATTGGGGCCAATCATACCCTCTACCACCGCTGGTTAGGCCCGCACTGGCGCTTCTATTTGTGGGATTATCCGTATGATTTACAATACTGGCAGTCACCGGAGGAACTGGCCATCAGAGCCAAACCGGGTCACTTGATTGCCTTGCCAAGCTGGCAATCAGACACCGCAACCAGGCTGGCTCTGGCCGAAGCCGGCCTGGAATTACGCGAACTAACCCGGGCTTATCACCCGGCCGGTTATCCCTCGATCATCCTGTATCAGATTGAACAGGTTGCCAAGTAACAGCAAAAAAGTGAGCTGTGGGAGGCACAACTTATCACTTGCAACGTTGCCACCTGCTCCCTGCCGCCTTCGCATTTCACTTGTCACCTGCATTAGTGTATGATGACTAAACCTGGCTTGAAAACGATCCTGGCTGCCCTGGCCCTCATCCTGCTGACTCTGCTCTTTTTCTGGCAAATCCTGCTGACCAACTTGATTCTAATTGGGGTTGACGCCTTTCTCTATTTCTATCCCTACAAAGCCTATGCCGCCGCAGCGCTACGCCAGGGCCACTTGCCGCTGTGGAATCCCCACCTTTTTATGGGCGCGCCGCTGTTGGCCAACAGTCAAGTTGGTCTCTTCTACCCCCTCAACTGGCCGTTCCTCTGGCTCGACCCGCCCCGCCAGGTAGCCTGGTCGATTGGACTGCACGTCGCCCTGGCCGGATTGCTGCTGCTGGCTTACAGCCGGCTCTCCCTGCATTTGAATTGGGCTGGCGCGCTGGTAGCGGCTACTTTGTTTGCTTTTGGCGGTTACATGGGCGCTCAAGTCGAACATCTCAACCAGTTGAATGCCGCAGCCTGGTTGCCGCTCCTCTTCTTGCTGTACGATCTGACGCTGGCCCAGCCCCGCCGCCGCTGGTTTTGGTCTTTGGGGCTGGCCCTGGTCGTGAGCCTGACCCTGCTGGCCGGTCACGCTCAAACGGTCTTTATCTCTCTTTTTGGCCTGGGCTTATACGCGTTGTGGCGAGCGGTGGAAATGCAAAGCGGAGGAGCAGATAGGTGGAGGAGCAGGCGGGCAGAGGAGCAGAGGAGCAAGGAAGCAAGTTTCCCGCAACACGCAACACGCTTTACGCTCTACGCTTCACGCTTCACGCTCCACGCCCTCCTCCCCCTGGTCGTTGCCTCGATCCTGGCCGTGGCCCTGGCCGCCATCCAACTGCTGCCAACCGCTGAGTTATCCGGTCAGTCCATCCGCAGCGGCGGGCTGACTTATCGGGAAGTTGTCTCCTTCAGCCTGCGCCCGACCATTCTTCATTTTGCGTTGCTACCCCCCCTCAACCTCGACCTATCGCAACTGTTAGGCGAGGCTTTCGGCGAGTGGGTGGCCTACCTGGGGATAAGCGGCCTGCTGCTGGCCATATTGGGCGCCCTTCAATCCATCTGGCAGCGACCGCCGCGGCGCTTTATGTTCTTGGCGGCTTGCGGGCTGATCTTGAGTCTGGGCTTATTCAGCGGTCCGGTCTACCTGCTCCTGTATTATCTGGTCCCCGGCTTCGATCTCTTCCGGGCGCCGGCCCGCTGGCTGCTGCTATACGCCTTCAGTGGGGCCGTGCTGGCCGGCTACGGTTTTGACGCCCTGCTGGAACCGGTCACGCTGCGCCGCCGCCTCAGCTCGATCTGGAGCTGGCTGCGGACGCGCTGGTGGCGACTGGCTATCTTCATTGGCTTGCCGCTGGGCGGTCTGCTGGGCCTGATCGCCTGGAAAATCCCACCATTCACCACCCTGGCCGCCTGGTCAATTCTGGCCGCCCTCACCCTGAGCCTGCTTGTCTACCAGTTACGCTCCCCGCTCCTCGTTCCCCGCTCCCCACTAACCCTGGCTGCCCTCTGGCTCATCCTGCTAATTGAACTTTTCTGGGCGGCCCAAAGCCTCAATTACAACCAGCCAACCGCGCCGCAGGCTTACCATTCGCGGCGCAACGCCACCGCCTTTCTGCTCTCGGCCGACCCGCCCAATGATCCGGCCCGGCCGCCGGACCGCTTTCTCAGCCTGTCCGGCATCACCTACGATCCCGGCGACCTGCGGGAATTGACCCAAATCTTTGGCGATAGTCTTTCCCCTAAAGCCCTTTACAATCTCATCGTGGCAACCAAAGAAAAAGAGGTTCTCTTTTTTAACCTGCCACTGCTGTACGGCCTGCACAGCGTCGATGGCTATGATGGCGGCATCCTGCCGTTGCGCCAGTTCATTACCCTGCAACAACTTTTCTTGCCGCCTGACCGGCTCTCTCTGGATGGCCGGCTACGCGAAGAATTGCGCTTTGTGCCGCCCGGTCGACTGCTGTCGCTGCTCAACACCCGCTGGATCATCACCGACAAGCAGTTCGATGTTTGGATCGACGATATCTTTTACGATCTGCAATTTCCGGCCCGGCTGGCCCCCGGCCAGACCATAACCACCACCGACATCCCCCTGTTCCCAACTACCGCCATCGGACTGGTGTCTCATCTTGAGGGGGCGCGGGTCGCGACCCTGCCCGACGGGGTCACTGTAGCCGAGCTGGCCCTGGCGTTTACCGATGGCCTCAGCCAGACCATTGCCGTCAAGGCTGGCCGCGACACTTCTGCAGGCAGTTACACAAGCGCTACTGTCCACACCCAGGCCAGGGTTGGGGTGGCCTGGCCTTATGAAGCTGCGGGGGTCGACTATATCTCCCTCCACCCTATCGCCGATCTCGCCAGCCGCCAGGTTAGCCAAATCTCGCTGACCGCCACCCTCCCGGAAGGGTTGTTCGTGCTGCGCGGCTTGAGCCTCATTCACCAGCCAACCACCACCAGCCGGTCGGTCATCCTCTCTACCGAGGGTCGCTACCGCCAGGTTCACTCCGGCGACGTTAAAATTTACGAAAATCTGGCCGTTCTACCGCGGGCCTATCCGGTTCACCAGGCCGAAATTGTAGCGGATGAAGCTGCGGCCATTACGGCTATCCAATCGCCTCAATTCGACCCGGCCGAGAAATTCGTCCAGCTGCCGCTCGATAACGAACCGGTGGGGCCAATCTCACTGGGCCAGCCTTCACCCCAGGACCGGGTAGCCATCACCAGTTACCAGCCGGAGCGAGTCGAACTGGCGACCAACCTGGCTACCCCTGGCTGGTTGGTACTGACCGACGCCTACTACCCCGGCTGGCAAGCCAGCGTCGACGGCCAGCCGGTCGAGATTCGCCGGGCTAACCTGATGTTCCGGGCAGTTCAGTTGCCGGCCGGCCAGCACACCGTTGTCTTTGAGTTTGTCCCCCGCTCCTTTCAGATTGGGGCCCTGGTCACATTGCTGGCGCTACTATTCCTGGTCACCGGTTTGGTTAAAACTTATCCCAGGACCTGATCTCCGTCCACCCTAATTGGCTATTGATTTTGCAGGTTCAGGTGTGATAAGCTGAAGCCAGGCTCTTGCGTTCTTTAACAACCACACGGCGGTTGATCGGTCGTTAGATTTTTCTGGTAGATGAGCTTGGTCATAAAAATCTGAGCGACTTGGCGGACAGCTAACGATAAACCGGTAAAGCATAACCATGCGACGGATTCCAAAAGAAACCTCCTACTACATCAGTTCACTCGACCGGCTGACGTTTGACCCATTTCAGGAAAAAACGCTCACCCGAATTATTATCGGTTTGGTGATAGTCAGTTTGATCACCCTGCTGCTGACCCTGCTGACCACCGGTTTTGTCTCGAGCTGGTTGAGCTATGGCGGCGTGATGTTGGCCGGCGCGCTGGTCGCCTATCTATTTCGATCGAAAGAGCGCTATGTGGCGGCGGCGATTGCCATCATTGCCACCCTCGCCGTCGTCGTGGCCGGGATGTTGTTACATCCGGCCGCATTAACCGGTTTTGGGCCGTATCTTTTTATCCCGATTGTGATCATTGCCGGCCTGACTTTGTCGCTGCCGGCGCTCATTGTTACGGCTATTGCCTCAATTGTTATCCCCCTCCTTGTGCTGTTATCGACGGCCCAACTGACTCTGCCGCATCTGGTTGCCCTCTTACCCCCGGTTAGTTTAACC
>CAYZHI010000295.1:0-4794 GCA_964477335.1 uncultured Caldilineaceae bacterium
GATCAGGGGATTGGGGGATGAAAAATCAGGGAAAATCCCCCAATCTCCTAATCCCCGCCCAAAATGATTGAAAAAGTCTTTTCCGTACATCTATTGTAGAAGGAATGGTGATGAGCGATTTTCCTGATTTTACCCAAATTGAGTACGACAGCCACTTTGCCCCGGTTGACGAGCAACAATGGCGCGAACAGGCCGAACGGGAAGCCGGGATGCCGCTGGAGCAACTTGTCTGGAAAACGATGGAGGAAATCGACGTCAAACCACTCTACAGTCAGGCCGACCTGGCCGGCCTGGAACATCTCGGCTTTACCGCCGGTATTCCGCCTTTCCTGCGCGGTCCTTATCCCACCATGTACGTCACCCGCCCCTGGACCGTGCGCCAATATGCCGGTTTCTCCACCGCCGAGGAGAGCAACGCTTTTTATCGCCGTAATCTGGCCGCCGGGCAGCACGGGCTGTCGGTCGCGTTCGATTTGGCCACCCATCGCGGTTACGATTCCGATCATCCCCGCGTGGTCGGCGATGTGGGCAAAGCCGGCGTGGCGGTCGACTCGCTGCTGGATATGAAGATTCTATTCGACGGCATCCCGCTCGACCAGATGTCGGTATCGATGACGATGAATGGGGCGGTACTGCCGGTGCTGGCCTTCTACATCGTGACGGCCGAGGAGCAAGGGGTCAAACCGGAGCAGTTAACCGGCACCATCCAGAATGACATCCTGAAAGAGTATATGGTCCGCAACACCTACATCTATCCGCCTGAACCTTCCATCAGGATCATCGCCGATATTTTTGCCTTTACCTCCAAATTTATGCCCAAATTCAACAGCATCAGCATTTCGGGCTACCATATGCAAGAAGCCGGCGCGCCGGCCGACCTGGAACTGGCCTACACCCTGGCCGACGGGTTGGAGTACGTGCGCACCGGCCTCAAAGCCGGCCTGGATATCGATGAGTTTGCGCCGCGCCTCTCCTTTTTCTATGCGGTGGGGATGAACTTTTTTATGGAAATAGCTAAATTGCGGGCGGCCCGGCTGCTGTGGGCCAAGCTCATCAAGCAGTTCAACCCCCAAAATCCCAAATCGATGGCCTTGCGCACCCACTGCCAGACCTCCGGCTGGAGCCTGACCGAGCAGGACCCCTTCAACAACGTTACCCGCACCTGCATCGAGGCGATGGCGGCGGTGCTGGGCCATACCCAGTCGCTGCATACCAACTCGCTGGATGAGGCCATTGCCCTGCCCACTGACTTCTCGGCCCGGATTGCCCGCAATACCCAGCTTTTTCTGCAAAATGAAACCGGCATTTGCAGCGTGGTCGATCCGTGGGGCGGCTCTTATTTTGTCGAGGCGCTCACCGATGCGCTGCTGCGGCGAGCCTGGCAGCACATTCAGGAGATTGAGTCCCTGGGCGGGATGGCCCAGGCGATTCAAACCGGCTTGCCCAAGATGCGCATTGAGGAAGCCGCAGCCCGGCGACAGGCCCGCATCGACTCAGGCCAGGAGGTGATTGTCGGTTTGAACAAATACCGCCTGTATCGCGAGGAGGCCATCGAGATTTTGGAGGTCGATAACACGGCCGTTCGCCAGGCTCAGATCAAGCGGCTGGCCGAGCTGCGGAAACAGCGGGATGAAGCCAAAACTCAGGCCGCTTTGAATGCCCTGACTCACGGCGCTGAGACCGGTGAAGGCAATTTGCTGGCCCTCTCCATTGACGCGGCCCGGGCCAGAGCCACATTGGGGGAGATCAGTTACGCGATGGAAAAAGTCTTTGGTCGACACAGAGCAGTGATTAAATCGATTTCCGGCGTTTATAGCCGGGAGTTTGGGGAGCAGGACGAGATCAGTGAAGTGCGCAAGCTGGCGGACGAGTTCGAGTTGATCGAAGGTCGCCGGCCCCGGATTATGATTGCCAAAATCGGTCAAGATGGGCCCGACCGGGGAGCCAAGGTGATTGCGACGGCCTTTGCCGATCTGGGTTTTGATGTGGACATTGGCCCGCTCTTTCAAACAACCGAGGAAACAGCCTGGCAGGCTATCGAAAACGATGTCCACATCATCGGCATGAGTTCGCTGGCCGGCGGGCACAAAACCCTGTTGCCCGACCTGATCGAGTCGTTGAAAAAGCTTGGCCGAGAAGACATTATGGTGGTGCTGGGCGGGGTCATCCCGGCCCAGGATTACGAATTTTTGCGGGAACACGGCGCGGCAGCGATCTTTGGCCCCGGCACGGTCATCCCTCTGGCCGCCAAGAAGATTCTGGCAGAACTCAAAGAGCGTTTGACATATACGGACGATGAGTGAAACCTCGCGGAAACCGGAATGGAGTCCGGCTGATAGTAGTGATGCCTTTGCCAGCCGGATTGTCAAAGGGGTAGAGGCCAGTCACGATGGGTTGCGGCAGCAGACCGAACGGATGACACCGCGCCAATCGACCATCCGGCGCAAGCCCCTGAGCGTGGATGATTATGTTCAGGGCGTGCTGGCCCACGACCGGCCAATCCTGGCCCGGACCATCACCCTGGTTGAGAGTAACACCCCGGCCCATATGGCCCTGGCCCAAGAAGTTTTGCAGCAACTACTGCCCTACACCGGCCAATCGATTCGAGTGGGGATCACCGGCGTGCCGGGTGTCGGCAAAAGCACCTTTATTGATAATTTAGGCTGCTTATTATGCGAAAGAGGTTATCAGGTTGCCGTTCTCGCCGTTGATCCTAGCAGCAGCGTGACCCGTGGCAGCATTTTGGGCGACAAAACTCGTATGCCGAACCTGGCCCGCCAGCCCAACGCTTACATTCGCCCCTCGCCGACCAGCGGCGCGCTGGGTGGGGTTACCCGTAAGAGCCGGGAGACGATCCTCGTTTGTGAAGCCGGCGGCTTCAACGTAATCCTGGTCGAAACAGTGGGAGTGGGGCAGAGCGAGATTGCCGTCCGCTCGATGGTGGATTTTTTTTTATTACTGATGTTGACCGGGGCCGGCGATGAGCTGCAAGGCATCAAAAAAGGGACAATTGAGTTGGCCAATGCCCTGCTCTTTACCAAGGCCGACGGCCATAACAAAATCCGGGCCGAGGCCGCCCGGGCCGAGTATGCCCTGGCTCTCCAGTATCTCTCGCCCGCGACCGAGGGCTGGAAAGCGCAGGTCCGCACCTGCTCCGCCCTGACCGGCGAGGGCATTGCCGAGATGTGGGCCGTGATCGAGGAGTTTCGGCGGCAAATGACCACCTCGGGGGTGTTTGAAATCCAACGCCAACGCCAGGTACTGGATTGGATGCAAGAAATCGTCGAAGAGCACCTGTTTGCCCTTTTTTTCCACCATCCCGGCATTCAGGCAACGCTGCCCCAAATCGAGCAGGCTGTCTTGAGTGGGGAGATGCCGCCGACGGTCGGCGCGCAAAAGTTGTTGGAGAAATTTGAAGAAGAGAAGCGGTAGCAGGGACAGGTTACAGGTTACAGGTTACAGGTTACAGGTTACAGGTTGCAAGTGAATCGCAATTTATTGATGTATTGACTATTCCAGGTTACAGGTTACAGGTTACAGGTTACAGGTTGCAAGGTTGCAAGCTACAAATTGCGACTTGCGACTTGTGACTTGACACCTGCGACTTTGCCACCTGCGACTTTGCGACTTGCCACTTGAGGAGCATCAATGAGCACCAAACTGAATCACATCGCCATTGTGGTTGAAGATATCGAGCAGGCCCTGGCGGTTTATCGGGACGCCATCGGGCTGCATCTGGAAAACATAATTGAGGAACCGGCCGAGGCAGTGCGAGTGGCTTATCTACCGACAGCCACCGGCGAAATCGAGCTGATCCAGCCGACTACCCCCGACTCCGGCGTAGCCAAATATCTGGCTAAAAAGGGTGAAGGTCTGCACCACCTCTGCCTGGAAGTGGACGATATCGAAGCGACAACCCGCCGGCTGGCAGAACAGGGGTTGGAAGTTTTAGGGGAAGTCCGTACCAACAAGCGGGGCGACCGGTATATTTTCATCCATCCCAAATCGGCCCACGGTGTACTCCTTGAGTTATACCAGGCCGCGTAAAGGTCTTACCAGAGGTTACTATCTACTTTTTGAAAAATTTTGCTGGAGAAACGTCCGCATGAGAAAACTGCTAGAAACCGTGGCTGAACGCGCGATCTGTTATCGTGAAGGTTTGGCCGATCGTCCGGTTGCGCCGACACCCGAGGCAGTGGCTCAACTGAAACATTTCGACGTGCCTCTGCCAGAGTATCCCACCGATGCCGAGACTGTCCTGCAACTTCTGGACGAAATCGGCTCACCCGCCACCATGGCGATGGCTGGACCCCGTTTTTTTGGTTTTGTAGTCGGCGGTTCGCTGCCGGTAACCCTGGCCGCCAACTGGCTGGCCGGGGCCTGGGACCAGAACAGCGCCCTTTACCAGCCGACGCCCGGCACGGCCTTCATCGAGCAGGTGGCGCTGCGCTGGCTGCTCGACATCCTCAATTTGCCACCCGAATGTGGAGGGGCCTTTGTGACCGGAGCCACGGTAGCCAATTTCACTGCCCTGGCCGCAGCCCGTCACGCTGTGTTGCAACAGGCTGGTTGGAACGTAGAGGCCGACGGGCTGTTTGGTGCGCCGCCCATCACTGTGGTCGTGGGCGAGGAAGCCCACCCCACCCTGTTCAAATCGTTAGGATTGCTGGGCCTGGGCCGGAATCGGGTGGTTCGGGCGCCGGTTGACCGGCAGGGGCGGCTGCAGGCCAAGGCGCTGCCGCCATTAGCCGGGCCGACGATTGTCTGCACCCAGGCCGGCAATGTGAATACCGG
>CAYZHI010000296.1:0-899 GCA_964477335.1 uncultured Caldilineaceae bacterium
CCCTGGACCATCTTATAGTAGTTAAAAGCCTCAATATACAACAACACCGCCACCACGCTGGAGGCGTTGGCCGGCCCGCCTTTGGTCATCACCCAGACCATGTCGAATGAGCGCAGCGAGTCAATGATCGAGATGACCACGACGATGGTTGTGACCGGGGCCAGCAGCGGAAAGACCACATACCGAAAACGCTCCCAGGCATTGGCCCCATCCACTCTTGAAGCTTCCAGCAGCGTTGGATCGACGTTTTTGAGACCGGCCACATACAGAATCATAATGTAGCCGACCTGCCGCCAGGCTGCGGCCAGGATGATGGCCCAGATGACCAGGTACTTGTCGGCCAGCCAGCCGGGCGGGTTTGCCACCCCCAACGAGCGCAAAACGCTGTTGATCAGCCCATCGGTGGGGTTATAGATGCCGTAAGACCAGACCAGGGCAATCACCGGCAGCGACAGCACCTGGGGTAGAAAAATGCCCATCTTGAAAGTACGGTCGCCCTTGACATCCTGGTTGAGCACCATCGCCAGCCCTAAACCAACGGCCACCGGTACGGTGATAAAGGTCAGCAGCCATTTGAGGTTGTTGACCAGAGAATATTGAAAGGCCGACGGTACTCGTTTGCCCAGACTACCAAATAACGCCTCAAAATTTTTCAAACCGACATATTTGGCCTCGGGCGAGACGCCGTCCCAGTCGGTCAGGCTCAGGTAGAAGGTGTAGAACATCGGCCCGATAATCCAGAGTAGATACAACGCCAACGGACCCAACAAAAAAAGATAAGGCGTCCAATTTATTTTGCGTTTGTGAGGCAGGCCGGAAACGGATACGGCCATAATGTCCTCCTTTGGGGATCTGTCCCAAATTTTGGGTAGGTAGGGGCGACCGGCCGGGCGCCCCTA
>CAYZHI010000296.1:909-4766 GCA_964477335.1 uncultured Caldilineaceae bacterium
GTCATTCCGAGGAGTGTAACGACGAGGAATCTCCGATAGCGCCGACAAATTCTGGCCAAAACTGGAGATTCTTCGCTCCTATCGTCGCTCAGAATGACATAATCCGAAATGTCAACACGTCCTAATCTTCTACAAAATTACAGCTTACTCCTCCACAAAAACTTCCTGCCGGGTGGCCTCCAAGTCGGCCAGCAGGTCATCGACCAGGGTGGGGTCATCCCAGAAGGCCATGAAAGCGTTCATGCCGGCTTCGGCCATTTCCGGGGTAGTGTCGCGGTCGTAGAATTGCAGCACCAGGTCGGCGCCCTGGATCAACTCGATGCCTTTCTGCTGCATGGGGGTAAAGAGGGCCGGGTCAATTTTGGAATGAACCGGCAGCCGGCCCAACTCTTTGACCATAATGGTTTGGGCTTCCTCGCTGCCCATAAAGGCCAGGAATTTCTTGCCGCCCTCAGCGTTCTTGGCGTTAGCCGACATGAAGTAGCCGTCGGTGGGCGCGTCCTCGCCAATGGGCATGGCCGGGTCAATGATGGGGAAGCGGAAGAAGTCCAGGTCGGCTTTGGCCTCGTCGCTCAGGTCGGGGCTGTCGGCAATGAACTGGCCCATCAGGTACATGGCCGCTTCGCCGTTACTCATAAAGCCGGTGGCCTCATTCCAGTCATAAGCGGCGGCGTCTGGCAGAAAGCAATTGTGTTCGAATAGTTCGTTCCATTTTTCAAAGACAGCCTTGACCCGGGGGTCGTCATATTTTTCTTTGCCTAACATCAGGTTGAGATGGAACTCCGGCCCGTTGAGCCGCATATTGATATAGTCGAACCAGGCCGCGGCGGGCCAGCGGAACTTGGTGCCGATGGTAATCGGAATGATCCCGGCTTCGTTGAGGGTGTCGCAGGCGGCCAGCAGTTCGTCCCAGGTTTCCGGCGGCGTAATGCCGTTCTCCTCAAAGATCGACTTGCGATAGAAGATGGCCCACCAGTACCAGTTGCTGGGCAGGAAATATTGCTTGTCGTCAACCGTCGAGAGCGCCTTGAAGCCCTTAGGATAATCCTCGTTCCAGCCCTCCTCCTCCCACACGTCGCTGATGTCCATGATCAAGCCCTTGTCGATGAAGAAGCGGGCCCGGTTGCCGGCAAACCAGGTCATCACATCGGGGGCCGGGTCGGCCACCAGATAGGCCCGGATGGCCTGTTTGAAATCTTCGTGGTTGATGATGGAATGTTCTACCGGGGTGTCGGGATTCTGTTCGTTGAACATCTGCACCAGCATCTCATCGACGCGGCGGGGTTCCGGATCGCCGTTGTAGGAGTTATAGGTGATCGGGTTGACTTCTTTGAAGACTTCCTTTTCAACCTCGACCGTCTCGACAACCTCGACCACTTTCTCGACCTCTTTTTCAACCACGACCGTTTCGACCACCTTCACAGTCTCCGCTTCTGGTTGGACCTGGACACAGGCCGCCAGCAGACTCAGAATTAGAACCGCCAGCAGGATGATTAAGCCTTTCGAATAGTTTTTCATTGTTCTCACTCCTTATCAATTCTGTTAAGCGTTTTGATTGACATTTTTTGCTCCAGCCAGGAGCAAGCCAGACTCTGGCAAATCAATAACCTGGCAGTTGCCAGCCTGCCCTGTTGGTTTAATCTTCTTTGATCATCACCTCCTTAAAAAATGGTGAATTATGAATTGTGAATAGTTTGACCGATAACTGACAACTGATAACTGATAACTGATAACTGATAACTGATAACTGATAACTGACTAAGCTGATTGTCTGACGATAAATTCGGCCGGTAAAATTACCTTTTTTTCCAAAACTGCTTCACCGGCCAGCAATTTAAACAGCATTTCTGCCGCTACCTGACCCATTTGGTGAGAGGCTTGCCGCACGGTGGTGAGAGCCGGGCTGAAGTCGGCGGCGGTTGGGATATCGTCAAAACCGACCACGGCCACATCTTCCGGGACTCGCCGGCCGGCGGTATGCAAGGCTCGAATCGCGCCCATGGCCATGCGGTCGTTGAAGGCAAAGATAGCCGTCGGCGGGTCCGGCAAAGCCAGGAGTTTGGCCGTGGCCGTCTGGCCGCTGGGCCGGGTATAGTCGCCGTAGACCATCAACTCTGGCTCGAAGCACAAGCCGGCCTGCTCCAGGGCAGCCTGATAGCCGGCCAATCGCTCCTGCATGGCTGAAACCGCTCCAAGGGGCGGGCCATTAATCAGTCCAATCCGGCGATGTCCTTGAGCGATGAGATGCAAGGTGGCGGCCCTGGCCCCGGCGCGGTCATCACAATGCACAAAATAAGCTTCAGGGTTGTCGAGATCATAACCCAAACTGACATAGGGATAGTTTTGGCGGGCCAGGAGTTCACAGCCCTCGGGGCTGGCGGCGGTTTCAACCACCAGGGCCCCGTCGGCTACTTTATTGCGCAAGAAGCGCTCAAATGCCTCCATTGTTGAGTTGGAGTCGCCGGCGGTGGACAGCAGCAAATTATAGCCATAGGCATTGGCCACGGCGTCGATGCCGCTAATCTGGGCTAATAAATGAGGGTCTCGGAATAGATAATCGGCTTCATAGGGCACGATGAGGCCGATGATCGAAGAACGGCGGCGGGGTAGACTGCGAGCGGCCTGGTTGGGCCGGTAATTGAGCGTCTCGATGGCCTGCTGCACCCGTTGGCGGGTGGCGGCTCTAACCCGGGCGTCATTATTGATGACGCGCGAGACCGTTTGGTAGGAGACATTGGCCTCGGCCGCTACATCTTTGATGGTGACTCGCTGCTTTGCGGTAGTCAATGGGTAAACCTCTGCTCAAAAAATTGGAAAGGCGGTGTTGAGAAGAGAAGGATAAACAACGAACTCCAAATGTGAACGTTCACAATGTGAACGTTCACATTTTATCATGAAAAAAAAAGGGTGTCAAGAGTTAAACCGGCTGTTTTAGAAATTAATCCAATCTAATCGAGGGATTACGATGGAGCCAGCAAATTGGCCAGGTCACGTTCCAGGTTGTGAGAGCTTATGAACTGCGCCAACTGATCAGAGGTGGGGAAAGCCGGAATACTCTCCCGGATGGTCACGGCGTAGGCCCCCAGCACATTGCCAAACCGGGCGGCCAGGCCAAACGGTGCGCCGCGGGCCAGAGCCGTCGCCAGACCGGCCACAAAAGCATCCCCCGCGCCCGGCGTATCGACCGCTGTCACCTTGACCGGTGGGACATGGTAACGCTCAGCATGGTCGGCGACAACGGCGCCCCGCTCACCGCAGGTGACTACGACCCGGGGGATGCCAAAGCGCTGCTGGCATTTACAGGCCAGTTCCAGCGGCTCTATTTGTGTTTCGGCGGTCAGGCCCAACAAGGTCCTGGCTTCACCGGCATTGGGGACCAGAATATCGATGTCTGCCAGGGCCTCCGGGGCGAGCGGTTCTGCCGGGGCCGGGGTCAGGATGGTGGTGACGCCGTGATGTTTGGCCAGGCGGGCGGCCAACAGAGCCACGGCAACCGGGATCTCGAAGACTGTCAGCATGATCTGGGCCTGGGCCAGCAATGGTTCCGCCGCGGCGATGTCCGCGGCCGTGAGGTCGGCATTTGCGCCCATGGCCACAGCGATGGCCGGGACGCCGGCGGGATCGATGACCACAAAACCGACCCCGGTGGGCGCGGCAGTAGTTCGTTTGAGGCAGGTGAGATCGACGCCCGCCTCCCGCATCCAGCCAATGCCAACGTCACCGAGTCGATCTTGCCCAACGCAGCCGACAAAACTGGTCAGTTGGCCCAGGCGGCTACAGGCAATCGCCATATGCGAGCCTTTGCCGCCATCCAGAGCTTCCTGGTCTCGATCCTGGCCGGTTATGGCTCGCCCCAG
>CAYZHI010000297.1:0-4760 GCA_964477335.1 uncultured Caldilineaceae bacterium
GGTTAGCTCAACGCCGGGCGGTGGGGTGGGGGTAGCCGCCACCTCGATGGTTATTGTTTGCTCAACCGCGGCCCCGGCCAGGGAGAGGCCGGTGAGTCGATAGGTGGTGATAGGCCGGCGGGGACAGGTGGCCTGGTCGCCAACGGGGCTGATGTCCTCACCGTTCAATTTGACCTGCTCCACATTTTCGACGCGCCAGCGGAGCCTGGTACACTCGCCCAAAGTCAGCCGGGTTTGGTCAGCTTCAAAGGTGAGCAACGGTTCCGGTTCGACAATGGTAATTCGGGCGCTGCCCGGCTGCGGGCTGGTCCGGCCGTTGCGGTCGATGGCCCGGACCTCCAGTATATAGTCGCCCGGCCTGGCCGGTTCATCCGCGGGCCACTGCTGCATTGTTCGAACAAAGTACGCTTGGTCCGCCACCGGCGTGGCCGCTGCCATTTCGCCGTTCACCCAAAGCTGCACCTCGGCCAGGCCCACGCCGCTGGGGTCGTGGGCGTGGGCGATGATCTCAAAGATTGCCGGCGGGTATGCGCCGTCAACCGGCCAATCCAGCCAGACCTCCACCGGTCCTGGCGTTGCCGTTGGCGGAAGCGGCTGGTCAATGGCCGGGGCGCAGGCTGCTAGCCAACCGGCCCCAACCAAGGTCAGGCCGCCGAGCAGCAGCCCCGTCGCTGATTTGAAACAATTCTGTCTCACTGTGTTCTCCCACCCGTTGGGTCAAACCTCAGGGAACTTGCAACAATACCTCAATCTGGCAACTACCTTTTGGATCGACCAGGAGTTCCGAAATTCCCGCCTGGCCGCTGAGCTGGCCGAGCTGCTGATCGTTCAAAACCAGCAGGGCTTCACACCAGGGGTACTCCCATCGCCCATTCACAATTTTGGCAATGCTGACGCCCACGTTGAGTTGGTCGCTTTCGGCTAAGGTTTCGGTTAGCGAATTATCGGCCAGGTAATCGCCCAGGGCGTAGGAGTTGTCAGCTTGCGGCAGCCCCGGCGAGTCCTCCCAGGCGGCCCTGGCCCGGTTGGCAAAGAAAAACGCGGCGTACCTTTCCCAGTCGCTGCCGGGTGTTGTGAGAACCCGCAACCGCTCAAAAGTGACAGTGGCGGTGCGGGCGCAGGGTGGACCGGTCACCGGCGAGGCCAGCCGCTTGCTATCGGCCCGGTTACCGGCCGAGTCGATGGCCCGCACAAAATAAGCCGCTCTCGACTCGCACTCCAGCCGCGCCGGGGTCAACCGGTTCACCAGCGCCCCGCCGGCGAGGGTCATATTTTGCCTGAGGGTTGACGCCGCCGGCAGACGACTGACGACTCGTTCTGACGCTACCCTGTTTTCCTTGATGATTTGCTCGTGAATTTCAAAGCAAACCGGTGGATTGGGTTGGCCGGTATTGAAGGGCCAGCGCCAAGTTAGCAGTTGGCCGTTCAAACAACCGGAAAAGTAAGGCTCGGTAGGGAAGAAGTAGAGATAACAGGCCCACGGCTCCAGCCAGGCCAAATTGTCCGGCGCAGCCAGGGTGACCGGCGCAGCGGCGACATCGGCCGGTTCGGCCGGCTGAACTCGATAGGTCAGCTCAAAATCTTTGCCTCGCAGCCGGACCGATTCGCCGTTTAGTCCCTGCTCCCGATTAAGATTGTCCTGGAGAGGTTCCAAGGGCAGGGGGGGGTGGTCGGGCGGCTGAGCCGCGGCCAGGCAGTTGAACTCAACAGGCAGCTCATCCGGGCTAACAGCCGGCCAGTCGAACTGGAACGGCGCATCCATTACTTTGCGACCGGCCAAGAGTTGGGAGTGGCCGCGAGGACCGAGTAAAATATGGCAATAGACCGTTTCAGCCGTCACTTCGGGCCGCCTGGATTGAAAATCAGTTACCGCCAGCGTCCAGCTTTGCGCAGCCGCCGGCGCCGGGCAGCCAGGTTCCACCGGCGGTTCAGCAGCGTCGCCGGCGCCGGCCAAATCGGGCGGCGCCGGCGGGCTGTCACCCTCGACCGGCAGGTTGGGGCCGGTGTGGTCCGCTACCGGTTGGCCGGCCGGGACAACAATGGGCGCGCCGGCCGGAATCTCCAGATTCGGCGGCGGTACGCCCTCGGCCGCGGCTATTTCCACAACCTGGGGGTTGAGGACAATCAGTTCATCGACCGTGGTCTCAGCCAGGTCGGCCAAAATTTCCAACGTGTCGGCTTCCTCGGCGATGTAAATCAAATGGTCGGTATCATGCTTTACCTGCACGGCGTTCACGCTGACCGGGTTCGACTCGCCCGGCCGGCCGGCGCGGCTATAGGCCCGCATCGTAAGCCGGTGTTCGCCGGTAGCCACAGGCGCCCACGTGGGCACAAAGGTGAAGGGGTTGATCCCGGCCGAAAAGTCGCTGTTGCGGGCCGCTCTTAGCTCGCCATTGACCCACAGTTCAGCCCGCCTCACCCCTTCGTCATCGCGGGCGCTGGCGTGGATAAAGAGCGGACTGTTGAAGGTAACCCTGGCGTTGGGTTCGGGTTCATAGATTACGATCGTCGGTCCAATAAGGGGACTGGCGACTACTTGCGCCGGGAAGATCAGCCGCCAGGCCACAAACGCCCCCACCAGAGTTAATAACAGCAGCAGCGGCGCGGCCAGCCAATAGAGATGGTGTCCTTTGGAGCGCGGTTTTGTGGCGGTGATGGCCGGAGCAAGTTGGATGGGCTGCAATCTCAGGCTGATGGTACTGCCCAACTGAATTGTGTCGGCCGGCCTGATCCAACTTCCGGCGGTGAGACGCTGACCGTTGATAAACGTGCCGTTCGACGAGCCTAAATCCTCGATCCAGACGCCGGCGGATTGAACCACCAATTTGGCATGTGTTCTGGAAACGACCGGATCTTTGATGACGATTTGATTATGATTGGCCCGGCCAATGGTCTGCGTCCCGTAACTCAAACTGAAGTTCTGGCTTGGCCGGGGGCCCTTTGCCACGATCAATCTGAAAGGGGCTAAACCTGGCGAGGTCTGATCATCGTCGGAGAGTTGGCCCGAGGACAGGGTTTCATCGGCGGGGATTTGCTGGTCGGCCGGCAACTGGCTGATCCGCAAAATGACGGCCGGACCAACGGCAATGGAGTCGCCTGCTTTAAGCCAGCTTGAAGCCCGCAAACGCCGGCCGTTGACAAAGGTGCCACTCTGCGAGCCTAGATCCTGAATCCAGACACCCTCGGGTTGGAGCACCAGTCGAGCGTGGTGGGGTGAAACGCTTGGCTCAGACAGGATGATATCGTTGTCCGTAGCCCGGCCAAGATCGTTGACTCCTTCGCGCAGGATGAACGTTTGCTGCGCCCGCGCGCCTGATCGCACGATTAAAACTACAGGCAGGAGATAATCCATAGTTTCCTCCGGCTGCAAGCCGCTGTTATCGGGAACAACGAATGAGTCGAACTGGTTGGGGTGGTTCGCCTGGGAAGTTTGAATGGCCAAGCCGGTCGGAAATTGGCTAGCTTCGGTAATCTTTTTGAGATGAAATGCAGCTTCGGCTTGAGAATTAGAAGGTCAGCAAGTCGATCACAAGGAATACAATGGAGTTAAACGTGTTACCCTGTCAACAGTGTAACACAAGGCGCGAACTTTTTCAACTGGTTTGAAAAAAAGGGTGCGTTTCAATTTTGGGGCGAGTTTATGATTTATCAGCATTGTGGGCTTTGGAGTTGAGGCTTCAGCCGGGATTTCTGGAGCAAAAACCGGCTAAAGCCTCGACTCCATAAAACCTGCCCCCAAAGTGAAATACACCCGAAAAAAACGGGTCAAATGCGGTGCTGCGCTGGGTTGGTGGGCTTGTCTAATTGCCGGGGCGCGAGTAGAATCCGGCCAATATATGTCGCCGTATTTCTTGATATGGCTCAACGAGGAGATGACGTCTTATGAAAAGCGTACCCCAACTATCGGCCGCGGCGGCGGCCAAGCTGATCCCCGACGGCGCCATCATTATGGCCGGCGGCTTTGGTATGACTGGCAACCCGGTCCACCTGCTGCATGCCCTGGCCGAGTGCGATGTTAAGAATCTGACCATCATCTCAAACAATGTTGGCGAGCCAGGCCTGGGCGGCGGTCGTCTGTTGCGGAATGGGCAACTCAAAAAAGCCATCGGCTCCTTCTTCACCTCAAATCCCGAGGCAGTTCAGGCTGTGCTCGATCAAAAAATCGAGGTTCAACTCATTCCCCAGGGTACGATGGCCGAGGCCATCCGGGCCGGTGGGGCCGGTATCGGCGGCTTCTACACACCGACCGGGGCCGGTACGGTCATCACGGCTAATCAGGAAACCAGAGTTATCAACGGGATCGAACAGGTTTTCATGCCGGCCTTACGGGCCGATGTGGCTCTGGTGCGAGCCTATCGCGCCGACACGGCCGGCAATCTGGTTTACCGCATGACCGAGCGGAACTTCAACCCGCTCATGGCCACCGCGGCCGATCTGGTCATTGCTTAGGTCGAAGAAATTGTGCCGGTGGGGGTGTTGTCTCCCGATGAGATTGTGACGCCGGGAATTTTTGTGGATTACCTGGTGCAGGCCCACACCACCCTGGCAGATTTGGGAAGTTCGGCGGCGGTTGAGCGAGGGGGTAAGGGGGGCGACGAAATCCGGTTGGCTATGGCTCGCCGCGCCCTGGCCGAATTGAAACCCGGTGATGTGGTCAATCTGGGCGTCGGCATCCCCACGTTGGTGGCCGACCTGATTTCGCCGGAGGATGGTATTATTTTGCATACCGAGAATGGCATGCTCGGCGTCGGTCCGGCGCC
>CAYZHI010000298.1:0-4751 GCA_964477335.1 uncultured Caldilineaceae bacterium
CCACTCCAGTGGCATAAATTTTTCCCCGGTGTTCAAAATGTTATTGACCCTTACAATTTTACAGCGAAATTATAGCATGAAACCAGCCGGGTGTCGATAAGTGACCAGCGTATCTTCCGGCTTCGCCAGGACTAGCACCGTCAGAACTTGTCAGTCTGCTCAGGAGCGCTTCGGATCATTGGAGCACTCCAGTTACTACATCTCAGCCAATAACCTCAATTTTTGTGAAATATAGCACTTTTATTAGAATAGAAGACCGAATATTTGGCTTTCTCAAGATGTCGATAATCAAGAGGTGTGGATTATGTTTCAACTGAATAAATCTAAAATTGAAAAATTCTTGCCTGTTCTTGTGTTGGCCACTTTATTTTGGCTGTTTTCATTCGCCCTGCCCTGGCCTCTATTCAAACCCCTGGTCGCCATGGCCCAGGAGCCGGACCTGCCGGTCGGCCCGGAAACTTGGGCTGCCTTTGCGCCGTGGCTGCCCTCAATTCAGCCAGCCGACACGGCCCGGTTTGATCTGACCATCGCCAAAAGAGCCAATGTAACCAGGGTTACTTCCGGGGCGCGCATCACCTTCACCGTAACAATCACCAATAGCGGGCCCGACCCGGCGGCCTACATCTTCTTCTATGACGATTATCCGGCGCAAATGAGGGATGTCGGTTATCTATTTAGCACCAGCGCCATTTCGGATGGTTTAGCCAAACCAACCTGGCTGCTGCCCAATTCTATCCCGGCCGGTAACCGGGTAACGATCACCGTGACCGGGATACTGACCTCCGGACCGGATATCACCGTTACCAATACTGCCGTTGTCACCCCCTTCAATCGTACCAGCGAGATCACCCCAACGAACAACAGCGCCCAGGCCCAGGTAGGCATTATTGGCCACAGTCCGCTGAAGTTCATCTACTTGCCCACGCTTTACAAGGCGCCGCCCCCGCCGCCTGTCACCGAGGTCTATTACGAAAGTTTCAACAGCGGTGAGCCGTGGTATGAATTCGATGATGATGGTTGTCGCACCGACCACCGCGACGGACGCTACTGGGTTGATGTTGAAGACACTAACCGGGAATGTTTGCCGCCGGCCAAAAATGACCCCAAGCCAGAGCGACCCTACCGCACTTATGGCGAGTTTGAGTTGGCCGCTTATCACAGCGAAGATGTTGGGGTTAGCGGTCGCAGCAACGCTGCCTATGGTATTTTCATCAATGGTCAGGGCGGGGACAATTTCTATCTGTTCCGGATCTGGCCCAACAACAGTTGTAGCAGTGGCGGCGACTGGCAGTTGATTCGCAATAGATCGGGCTCCAGAACTACCCTCCGGTCAGGCACCTGCAACCCGGCGATCAACCGCGGCGGGGCAACTAACATTCTAAGGATTGGCCACAAGAATGATCTGACGCTGACAGTCTATGCCAACGGGGTTTTACTGGGCACATTTGTGGAGAGTTCAGCCAGCCATCTCACCGGGGAAGCCACCGGCGTCTACGTACGCTCAGCCGACCGAACCGTGCGGATGAAATTTGACGATTTCAGAGTGTACCGGTACAACTGAGCGGCTAAAATTACCGGCTTCGAACATTAGAAAGCGAGCGTCACTGGCAGAGTAACGCTCGCTTTTTTTCGACATTCAAAAAAGGGCTAACTGAAGCGGCCTACTCAGGCGAAACCGCACAGCGAAAGCCAACATTGTTGTAAAATTGAAAATCGCCATCAAGGCGGGATAGCCCATTGGCCACGCTGAAATCATTAACCCACGAGCCGCCGCGTAATACTCTAAAACCGGCTGCGTGTGAATTTTCCCGGCCGTCAGTAGCACTGTAGGGATAATCCCGAAACAAACTATTGGTCCATTCCCAAACATTACCGACCATATCAATCAGGCCGTCAGGCGAATCGCCCTCAGGCGAAAAGAGGCCCACCGCACTGGTTCCGGCCAGATTACTTTCTTTGGAGTTGCAGCGGCCTGGCAGAGCCTCATTACCCCAGGGATATCGATAACTCGCCGCGCCGCGAGCGGCCCGTTCCCACTCCGCTTCGGTTGGCAAACGCTTGCCAGCCCAGGCGGCATAGGCCATTGCATCCTCCCAGGTAACCAGAACCACCGGATGATCGGCCTTACCGGCCGGATACATCCCGGTCAACGGATCCCAGTTATATCCGGTCGTATCGCACCAACTAACATCATAGTTAGGGATTGGGTGGCCGGTCTGATCGATAAACTCCTTGTATTCGGCGTTTGTTACCGGCCAGCGGTCGATATAAAACTCCGCCACAAAAACCTGGTGTTCCGGCTGGCAGTTAGGATGGCCATCGTTGGCCCCCATTAGAAAATTACCCCCTGCAATTAACATCATCTCCTTACCATCATTGGGCCAAATAATCATTGCCGTCGCCGTCTCCTCAAGGGGTGAAGTATTTTTTCGAACCATACAACTACCTCCCAATCAGGTTTAACCTATAACTCCACGTCATAAGCCAGCACACAGCCGCCTAGCCAGATATGGTCGCCCGCTTTGAGCGGCACAGCCTGGCCAAGCAGCAACAACTGACCGTTGACCCGGGTGCCAAAACCACTGCCCAGGTCCTCGAGATAGGGTTTATCATTACGCCAATGAATGATAGCGTGGCGACGCGAAACCCGCGAGGCTGCCTCACCATCCTGGCTAAGGTCAATTTCGGGCCTGAAATCGACGTAGCGGTCGGAGCGTCCGATGACGATGTCACGCCCAGGGGCAATAGTGAGCTTACGTCCGGTTGGCGTGACAATGAGCACATGGCGCGCCGCCGACTGCGATGACACCGTTTGCATATATTCGGGTATTTGATCGTAAAACATCTGCACGTTGCCAACGGCCAATCGATCACCGGGAGTAAGCCAATGAGGCCGGCCCGGGCTGATTTTATCGCCATTGACCACAACTCCATACCGGCTGCCGGTATCCTCTATACTATGATGACCATTCACCCCATTGATCTTAACATGTCGCCGCGAAACTGTCCGATGATCCCCATCTTCATAAGCCAGATCAATATCGGGCGGAATCCCAAAAGTGGCGTCAAATCGTCCCAAGGTCAACTCGCCGTCGGACGGTAACATAATGTGACGCCCACTACCCTTTACAGTTAACCAGCACGGCTTGACAGGTTTCTTGGAAATCTCTTTAGTGGCCCCGCGCATCGCATCTGGCGCGGCGGCGTCAGCAGCTCCAGATTCTGTAGAGGTAACTGCTTTGAGATAACTGGGTAGTTCAGAAGTTTCTTTGGGATGAGCCGAACTGGCTTGCGTTTGAGCTAACTCTTCCGTTGCACTGGCCTTACGCCGGGCTTCAGCCTCAGGCAAGCGACGAATCAGGGGATCCGAATCTCTGCCGGATTTTTGGGCCCGCGCTTCGGCGGCTGCCTGCCTTTTGGCTTCACGCGTTTCACGCAGGCGGCGTCTCAGGGTAGACTCCTGGCGAGCCTTTCTTTCCTGCTCTTCTTCAGCTTTGATTAGTAGACAGTTGGCCTGCAATAAGCCCCACGTTGAGAGTGTATCGGTGCGAGCTTCAAAGGCACTCTCAATCATATTTTTGACGCTGGTGGTATATTTGCTCTCCCTGATACACCGGTTGCGAATAGGGCATTTGCGGCAACTATACTTATACATTGCCACACTTATTCTCGAATCTTGGCCTTTTGTTCTCTATCTTACTCAAGTATAGCATTCCCAGGAGTGAGTGTCAACGGCAAAATAGCATAAGTCAGGGCGTGTTCAAAGTCGTTGATAAGGATTTTGCATAATGAGTTGCAGGGCCTCAAGCGGGTGAGCGGCATAGCGGCGTCTGGCCTGTGGCAAATAATTATAATCTTCCCGGAGGATCAGAACCAGGACGAGATTATTGAGCGTGGCCATAGTCCGGGCGGCGTGGCCGATTTTCAAGCGACAGCGGTCTTCCGGCATGGTCGCATCGCGGCAGTAGTGCAAACCGTTTTCAATGCCCCAGTAGAGCCGTTGTAGAGCAAGTAACCGGTCCGGATTGGCTTCAGCCGGGATTAAGCTGGTCAGGCCGTAATGGGTTTCGGCCGTCACCAGGCCGGTCGACAAGTTAATGAAACGCTGTTCCAACTTGAAGAGTTGCGCCAGGCAAGGCCACTCCAGATAATCTTTGAGCATGGCGCTGCTGGTTGGCAATCCACAGATAATCCCCCCGGCGGTCACCACCACCTGGCTCAACTGCGCTTGCCCATCAAAATAGTGCTGCAACACTTGCTCCAATTCCTCGATCTGGACCGCGTGTCCTGGAATGAGGCTGATGGTCACCCGATCCAGCATCGTCTCTCGGGCTAAGGCCAGGGCCGTCACCAGCGTCTCGGCCCGATGATCCAGCCACTTAGCCGTCTCGGTCGGTCCATCCTCCCCGCCCAGCTTGGCTAAGGTGATCAAGGTCAGAGCGTTCGCTAAGGGATAGCATACCCCTCGCCGCTTCCGCTGATCCGTCAGTTCTTCGAAATGGCTGTATAAGCTGTTGAGATCAAAAACATACTCGCCCAACATAAATTGCGCAATATCAGGCTTGTATTTTTGTCAAGCGACTTTGAACATACCCTGCTGTCCTATGTTACAGTCACGCCGTGGATGGACCACCACCAGCGGTCGGCGCTGCCGGTCTGCTCGATGCGGAGGTACCGGGCCGGGCGAGGGGCAAATGAAACATCGAGCGCGGCGTTGTTCTGATCCCGCCGGGCAACCTCGACCCACTGCT
>CAYZHI010000299.1:0-4736 GCA_964477335.1 uncultured Caldilineaceae bacterium
CCTGATCGTAGTAGAGCATCGGCACATTGAGCGCGCCGGTAAAGCCGCATTGCGGGCATTCGATAACATTGAGCCTGCCCTGCAACAGGGTTGCTTTTAGAAACGGGTCCTGGCCATCGACGATGCTTTGCAGTGGCGCTGTAAATTGGGCCTGGCAATTTGGACAGGTCACCGGTACAATTTGTTGGGTAGCCATAAGTTTAAAATACCTTTCAACAATCGTTTACAGTTCAGAATTTACTATCTTACTCTTGGCTCAATAAATTGTCAAAGAAAATAAAAACCGCCGCCGGTTTGGCCGGGGCGGTTTGGGATGGGCGCGCAGGTTACTAATCCCGGAAGAAGGTTTCAATTTCAACCTGATCTTCCTCGCTGGGCATTGTCTCAACAAAACTGATGCGATGCCACGGAAAGATAACCCGTGTTGCCTCTCGCTCGATGTAGTTGATTGGCTTGCCATCGCGGCTGCGGGGATTGGTGCAAACCAAAAAAGATGATTGGGGATCGGGGATCTCGTCAATTTCAGCCACTAAGGCATCAGCACTCATCACATGTACAATAACCGTAATTGCCATCGGGTTACTCCTGTCAGACTAATGGTTTAAAGGAATTCTACTTCGATCAATAATTTGCCTAACTGCAACTGGTCACCGGGATGAAGCATTTCCGGTAAATAAGGGGCCAGGCGTTTACCGTTGATGAAGGTGCCGTTGATACTACCTAAATCTTCAACCACCACAGTGCCTTCTCGTTTAAGAATTCGGGCATGTCGCCGGGAGACGCCTCGTTCCAGGCCATTGTCATTGGTCAGGTCGATTTCGGGAAAAACGTCGCTGGCCGGGTCCAATCGGCCCATATGGATAGCTTTACTCAGCGAGGCTTCCACCTCACGGCCACTTTCGCCAATTTTCAAGCGAATGGCCAGCGGGCCAGTTCCCTTAACCACCGGGCTTGACTCAGGCTCATCTTCCCCTTCGCCTACCCAGCCGATCTCATCGGTCCCCAGCGGGTCGGTGCCGCGACGATCGTCTTCTAATAGATAAGTACCGCACTCGCTGCAGAAAAGGGTGTTAGCTACATGGGTTGTTCCGCAAAATGGGCACTTAATCACGATGAATCTCCTTCGGTAAAATGGATAGAGCTCGGGTGCCGTAACGAATTTTCTTGCGCCCTTCGGCCGACAGATCACCGGTTCGGGCCAGGCGGCCGGCTTCTAACAGGGCCGCCCGAGCCAGGTCGGTTTCCCCAAGATTGAGCAGGCGGGTAGCCATAGTTTCCAACCTTTGGGTGGCGGCGCTGATACGGCCGCTTTCCAGGTCGGCCATAGCTTTTTCTTGCATCTTGAAAATAGCCAATTTACCCAGGGCCGTCACAATTGTGGGCGGAATTTCCGGGTTACCTTCGATCTTGGGGGTAAATTCAGCAAATATGTCTACCCATTCCCAATTGCGGCGGTTTGCCTGGCCGGGTACATCGCCTTCCACGGTCAGGCGCATTAGCCGTTTTTTACTGGGGGTAGACTCAATATGCACTCTGAACTCCATCAGTAAGGTTTTGCCGTGGCCCGTTCCCAGCGGCCCCAGCAATATTTTCTCGCCTCGAACATCCAAACGCTGGATATGAGGTGTAACCAGAAAGGACTCGTTCGCGCTGAGGCCAGAGGCCGGATTTATGTTCAAAGTTAACTCGCGAGCCACAACGCTGCTTAACCCGCGAATGGTGTCTTTGAAAACATCGACCACTTTTCTGGGCGAGTCGATGTAAACCGAGGTGCCTCCCGAGACTCTGGCCATCTGATCCAATAGATTCTCGTTCCAATCAGAGCCAATACCCAGCGTAGTCAGACTGATCTGGTGATGGCCGGCCCATTCGGCTCTTTCCAGACATTCAGCTTCATCACCGTAGGTTTGGCCGTCGGTGAGCAGAACCAAATGATTGACTGACTCGGGACTGCGATTTCGTTCCAGTTCTTTGAGGCCCGCGGCCAGTCCTTGCAGCATTTCAGTGCCGCCGCTGGGTTGAATCGTGCTGGCAATAGATTTGGCCATGGCCTTATCAATATGCTTCTGGCTTGGCAAGATGACTTCGGCCCGATCGCTAAACACCACTACACTCAGCGCATCTTCATCCGTGAGCCGGTCAATGATTTGACGGGTGCCCTCTTTAACTTGTTGCAGCCGCATCCCCTGCATCGAGGTGCTGCGGTCAAGCACCAGGCAGAGATTGAGCGGCAGCCGCGAGGCCGGCAAATCGGCGGCCGGCGTTATATCCAGCAGCACGTAAAGGGCCTGCTCCTCAATGCCGGTTAACAGAAATTTGTGACTCATCGTGGCTCTGAGACTAATGGCCGAGGACCTATCAAAACCCTCCGCCTCGCGCAGGCGGTCGTAGGTGCGACGTTGGTCCGGTACCGATAAAACCTCGTAAGCTTCCTGAACTTCGCGGAAGAACTCTTCAGCGTCCGGCCCCGGATTTGTGTCCGGGTGATATTCCCGTACTAGGGCGCGATAAGCTTTCCGAATTTGATCCTCAGTAGCGTTGTTATCCACACCGAGTATAACATAATAGTTCTTATCAGTTCTCATCAGACTGCTTTCATTGTATTATAATTGCGCTAGCGAAATGATTGATTTAAATCAAACTTGATTTGCTTTCGACACCCACCGCAACAAGTACGGCAGTGATGTTGTCGTGGCCGCCATTATCATTTGCCGTGGAAATCAAGTGTTCACAGGCCTCCTGAGGCGTGGCCGAGTTGTTCACCCTGGTTCTGATGGTTTCAGCCTCCACCAGGCCCCATAAGCCATCGCTGCAAAGCAATAGAGAACTGGCCGGCGGCAGATGTTGAATATGAATATCAACCTCGATAGTGCTATCTTGCCCAAGAGCCCGGTACAACACATTTTGAACTTTGGCCAGTTCCGTTGAACTGCCCTGTCCCAATTCTTCCAGGCGTTTGGCCAGGGAATGATCTTTGGTAATCTGTTTTATTGAGTCAGAAGTAAGTAGATAGGCTCTGGTGTCACCAATATGGGCCAGGTAGGCATTATTGCCCATAACCAACGCAGCGGTTAGAGTTGTCCCACCCTCGGGGGTTTGCTCTCGCACCACCAGATTGGCCTGTTCTACTGCGGCAATTAAAGCCTCATTAATCGGCTTGTTGGTGACGCTTTGATCGTGGCTAAGGTAAGGTAAATAAACATCCTCTAGAATTTGCACAGCCACCGTGCGGGTGGCTAATGCACTGGCTACCTCGCCCTGTTGATGACCTCCCATCCCGTCGGCAACGATAAATAAACCAAAACTCTCCTGACCATTATCATGCTGCAAGTGGGCACTAAAGACAAAAAATGAGTCCTCATTTCGCTCGCGCTCCCGGCCAATGTCGGAAAGCCGGCCAACATGTAAGCCGGGCGGCAAGTGACTAAGCCGCCCTGTCTGCTCCTGTTGAGGGGGGTCAACCTCTTCTGTGTGAGGTTGATCTTTGGGTTTGGTTTCCATTTCTGGCTGCAAAAACAGGCGCTGAAAAAAATTCATCGGCGGCAAGCCTCTGGTTAGGTTGCGGTTAGCTCCAGATCAGGCCGGCAGAGCGTAGACGTGATGGTCTATTGAACCGATATAGATAATGCCATCGGCAATCAGCGGTGAAGAGGGAATGGGTTTATCAGTTCTGAATTTCCATCTGAGTTTGCGATCTTTGCGCGTAATGCTAATCACCTCACCCGCCATCGTCCCAAAATAGATCGCCTCCTCGGTTACCGCCGGCGTTGAGACGATGGGCGACTCGGCATTGAATTTCCACTGCAACCTACCATTGTTTACGTCAATGGCGTACAGGTGTTTGTCGGCTGAACCAATGTAAACCGTTTCATCGAAGATGACCGGGCTGGAGATGACCATCTGCCCGGTGCGGACATGCCAGATCGAGTAACCTGTTTTGGCATCGACGCCGTAAACGTGCCAATCTTGCGAGCCTATCACCACAATGGCATTGCGATATAGAGCCGGACTGGAGGTAACATTACGGTTAGCTCTAAATTTCCAACGGGCTGCTCCTGAGGAAAGGTCTAACGCATAAAGATGACCGTCCTCGGAGCCAAAATAAACCAACTCATCACCCAGAGTCGGGCTGGAGCGAATCGGTCCCAGGGCCTCAAATCGCCAGATGACCCGGCCGGTTTGGGCATTAACGGCATATAATCTGTGATCGTCAGAGCCAAAGAAAGCGTGATCAAACTCTACCGTGGCTGAAGAGCGAATCCGGCCCTCGGTCGGACAAGTCCAGGCTAATCGCCCTGATGTGGTAATGGCATAAGCCACCCGGTCCTCCGACCCAAATATCAAGAGGCCCTTGTACACGCATGGCCTGGCGGCAATACCCCCTTCGGTGGGGTATTTCCACTGGAACTCCCCGTTCTTGAGATTAAGGGCGTAGATGTTATTGTCGTAAACGCCAACATAGACATTCTCTGAGTCGACCGCGGGCGAACCTCTGACTTCATCTTCACACTTGAATTTCCAGATGGGCAGGATTGAGTCGCTCAGTTCTGTATCATCAGCTTTAAGATCGAGTCCAAGCTGCATAGAAGGGTAGGGCTGCTGCGCATAGGGCGGCGGATAAGGTTGCGGCGGATATTGGTGTGGAGGATAGGGAGGGGGATACTGGAACGGGTGTTGAGCCGGCGGATAAACCGCCGGCTGTTGGGCGTACGGCTGTTGTGATGGTGGTGGGGCGG
>CAYZHI010000300.1:0-4731 GCA_964477335.1 uncultured Caldilineaceae bacterium
GACGCATAGGGATGCGCCAGCTACGGAAATTTTACAATGCATCTGGTATAACTCATTTAGTCTGGCAGGGTAAACCAGAAGTTGGCCCCCTGGCCGGGCGCCGAATCAACCCCAATGTGACCGCCGTGGGCCTCCACCACCCGGCGACTGATGGCCAGGCCCAGGCCAACGCTTTTTTCTCCGCCGGTCGGTTGGGCTGAGAGACGGGCAAAATCTTGAAACAAATTCTGTCGATCTGCCGCAGTGATGCCGGGGCCTTCGTCAGTCACATTAACCTGCCAGCCGGCGCTATTCCGTCCAACTGCCACCGTTACCCGGCTGCCCGGCGGCGAATATTTGACCGCATTGGAGATCAAATTGTCAACCACCTGGCGCAGGTGAACCGGGTCGGCTTTGGCCAGACCGGGCGGAACTTGCTCCAGAACTACCTGCGTCCCCTTCGGACCGGCCATCATGGCGTGACGCTGCACCACCTCGTTCAGGAACTGGTCCAGGTCTACCGGCTGCAACTGCAAACTCAGCTTGCCCGCCTCGATCATAGTTACATCGAGCAGCTCATCCAGCAAACTTAGCATATGGTTGGTTTGGGCGTTGATATCGTTGAGCAGTGACAGGCATTGCATTTGCGACAACTCGTTCTGAGCTTCCAGGAGTAGATGCGCAATCAGGCGGATATTGCCAATAGGATTGCGCAGGTCGTGGGCGGCCATACCCAAAAAAGTATTTTTAAGCTCATTGAGGTAACGCAACTCCTCGTTTTGCTGCTCGATGGCCGCTTTCTGGTCGGCCAGCTCCAGCACCAGACGCCCTTTTTCCAGAATCACCGAAAGCTGCGCCGCAATTCGCTTGAAGATATCAATATGGCGATGAACATACACGTAAGGCTCTACACTGGAGAAAAATAGAAAACCAACCGGGATCCCGTTCGCAATCAGGGGGCAAGTCAACGAGGAGTGCATGCCCTCTTCCACAATCAAGCGAGTCGACTCAGAAGCAGGTTTCCGTCTCAGGTAATCGACCAGGTTGTTGATAATGCGGGGGTGGCCGCTCTGCAAAATTGCTTGCAAGCTACTGCCGGCCAGCGAAGCAGCGTAGCCCTTGCTGAGCCGGATCTCCGGCTGATCGCTCTTGGCCCAGTAAGCTCGCACGGCGCGACCATCGTCCTCAATCAGGGCGAAACCAATGCGATTATAGGGAATGACATCCTTAAAATCCTGGTAGACAATCTCCAGAATTTCATCCAGGAGCAAGCCGGCATTGATATTCGAGGTAATCTGGCTCAGCTTTTGCATCTCTCGATAGCGATCGTCCAGCGTTTGGGCCAGGCTGCGCAAGGCTAACCCCAACTGGCCAAGCTCACTATCTGGGGAGGTTACCGGCACCTCCAGATCATAATAACCGTGTTTTAAGCGTTCGGTGACCTCGATGTATTGGGAAATCAGTTCGTTGGGTTTAGCCTGTTCACCAGATTCCAGCATGTCGTCGTCCCATCCTCCAGGAAACCAACATCGGCGCGGTAAGATTGACTCAATCAATACCCTGCCATTATACTGCCAACCGGATTTTTTTACAAAGAGTTGTTAAATGGGATTTACCACACCAGCCCACAACCGCATTTCGGTTAACCTGCACGGTCTTAAATTGTGCTTTGAGTCGCCGGATGCGCCGCTGCGAGAGCGGTTTGCCGAGGTGTACGGCCATTTACCGCCCGGCGACCAGGAGGGCAGGCCAGGCGTGATCATTCAGTGGCAACTGCATGAGGCAACCGAAGCGCTGCTGCCGCCGGCCAGCGCTTCTCTGTTGGCGCCGGGTGAACTGGTCAGTTACTACAGCACGGAGCGGCTGGTCTTCATCCGGCTGCCCAAATACGGGCTTTGCACCGTTGACCTGGCGCAAGGCGCGCTGACCGGCGCAGTCACCCGCGCCTGTCTGGAGAAGTATGGCGCATTTGAAGACGTGCTGATGATTGCCCTGGCCCCCCTGTACCGGCGACGAGGCTGGTTTCCCTTGCACGCCTTCGCCGGGCTGGCCCCGAGCGGTCTGGCCGCGCTCATCAGCGGCCAGATGGGCAGCGGCAAAACCACCACCGGGCTGGCCCTCTTGAGCGCCGGCTGGAAACTCCTCAGCAATGACTCGCCATTGCTGACCAGCCAGAACAATCGGGTGCAGGTTCTGGCTTATCCGGGTCGTTTGAGCGCGTTTGACGACTCGCTGGCCCGCTTTGAGCATTTGCAGAAGTTCATCCCGCCCCCAGTCGGGCCGGAGTCGCCACCCAGGCCGGAAAAACGGGTTTTTCGGGCCGAGGACGCTTTTGATCAGCCCTGGGCCTCAGCCGGTATAGCTGGCGCCATTTTTTTGCCGGAAATTATCCCCGACCTGGCCCAAAGCGACCTCATCCGGCTAAACGCCAAGGAGGCCATCTTGCGGTTGATGCCCCAAGCCGTCGAAGGGTGGGATAAGGCTTTTATTGGCCCCACAGTGCAGTTGCTCCACCGGCTGGTGAACCAGGCGCCATGTTATCGCCTCAAATTATCGCCCCATCTGGAGCAACTACCCCCATTGATCTGGCAAGGAATGAGGATGCGGAAATTTTAACGCGCATAGTAGCTGGCGCGCGGGGATGCACCAGCACATCCCCACGCGGCAGCGGACGACCTAAAGATCAGTCGCGGGGATGATTTCCAGCGCCACCACGCCCAAAGCCTCTTTGTCGGGTGGATAGAGGGCGCGACAGGCCGCCAGCAGCGCGGCCCGGTCTGGCAACTCCGGGGCGATTCGGGTTGGCTCTTCGGCCGCGACCATAGCCTCAAAATCGGCATAACGGCGAATCGCCGTGATAGTGTAGCGGTGCTGCTCGTTCAGCCACAGGATATCGCCCGGCTGCAGGCGAGCAATGTTAGCATAGGCCACCCGAATCTCGACAGTCTTGCGTCCGCTGAGGATGTGCTGCAAAAATTCGTCTTTGAGCCACAACGTCTTGGTGCGGGGCATTATTGTTCACTAAAACGCTGCAAATGTTTGGTCCAACCGGCGCTGACGCGCGGCTCCGGCGTGGCCAGACCCAAACGCAGGCCAAAGACCTGCCCTAAATTGCTCAGGGTCGCCTGAGCAGCCCGGACATCCCGGCCGGCCCCGGCTGCGGCCAGGATTTCACCGGCCAATTGGTCCAATACCGGCAGGGCCGCAGACACCTCCAAATCGTGATCCATAGCCTGGCTAAAGGCTATTGGGGCCGCGGCCGCATCAAGCGCCGGGCCGGGGCCGCCAATGGCTTGAAAGGCCGCCGTCAACTTTTCGGCCAATCGGGCCGCTTGACTCAAATCAGGCTCAGCATAACTCCAGGAGGTCCGGTAGTGGTGACCGGCCAGGTATAGGCGCAAGGCATCGGGCGACCAATCTTGCAGCAAATCCCGAATCATCACCAGGTTGCCTAGCGATTTGCTCATCTTCTCCCCGTCGTGATACACCATGGCCGCGTGCAGCCAGAAACGAACAAAGGGTTGGCGACCGGTTGCGCCCTCGGCCTGGGCAATTTCGCTTTCATGGTGGGGAAAGATCAGGTCGGCGCCGCCGCCGTGGATGTCGATATTATTACCCAACAGGTTGGTAGCCATAGTTGAACACTCGATATGCCAGCCTGGCCGGCCCGGACCCCACGGACTAGCCCAGGCCGGCTCGCCAGGGGCCTGGGCCTGCCACAGCACAAAATCGAGCGGCGTACGCTTGTGGGGATCATCCGGCCGGTTGCCCCGTTCATTGGCAATGGGCAGCATCTCGGCCCGAGGGATACGGCTCAGCTTGCCATACTCCGGCCATGACTCCAGGTGGAAATAAACGTTGCCGCCGGCTTCATAGGCCACTCCTGCGGCCAGCAGTTGGGCCACAGCCTCAATGATCTGGGGAATGACGTCGGTAGCCCGCGGGAAATGATCGGGCGGCCGGACATTAAGCATCTGCATATCCTGAATAAAGTGGGCGGTCCAGCGATTGCCCAACGCCTGCCAATCTTGATCCACGCTCCTTGCTTTGCGCAGGATATCATCATCGATATCGGTCACATTTTGCACGTAACGTACCTGATAGCCTTTGAATTCCAGATAACGAATCAATACATCAAACGTGGTGTAAGTAAAGGCATGGCCCAAGTGGGTGGTATCGTATGGCGTAATACCACAAACATAGATCGTTACCTGGTCTCCCCGGGGAGCAAAAGTCTCGAACTCGTGGGAGAGCCCGTTATAGAGTTGCATAAAACCTCCGGACGCAAGATAATGTCTGCCCGATAGCATACCCAGGAGCGGGCGATATTTCAACCTTAACGACCGGGGTTTTTCGGCGGACAACAGATTGGCTACAATAATAGCCAGCGGGCCAATAGGAAAAGCCGAGGTGTCGCCGGCAGTTGATGCCCCTCGGCTTTCCGTGTGAAGGATATTGAACTGTTTCAAGTTTACGCGGATATTGTTTGAATCTGGTTTGAAACTGCTCAAGAATCGACAGAAAATAAGGTCAATAGCCAAAAAGTAACGCCTGCAGGTGACTGGAATTTCAATTAGATAAATGAGGCTTGGTTTTTCACGCGTAACCAACATTTTTGCAACCAAAACGCCAGTTATCGGCATAGTTACGCCGGCAAAAAGAAAAGCCGGGGGGGATAACCCGGCTTTTCAATGAAGGAGAGAGGATCTGTCGAGCTGGTGAGGCAGAAATCGTGGCCGATCTAGCTTAAAG
>CAYZHI010000301.1:0-4730 GCA_964477335.1 uncultured Caldilineaceae bacterium
CCGTGGGCATCGTGGGCAACAGCGGCGGGGGGGTGGGTGTGGGCGGCAAAGCAATGATGGGGGTGGGGGTGGGGGTTTCTTGAGCCGGCGGCACAATGGTGGGCGTAATCAGACTCAGGTAATAAACACCCATGCCCAAGGCTAACACCACCATCAGACCAATAAAGTAGCGAGTCATCCGAGAGTTGGCATTTTCACGCTCTAACGTAAAAATAGAGCGAGACCGATCTTTGTGGGCCAACCAGATCAGCCGGACAAAAAAAAGGGCCACCAATCCTAAGCCGATGTAGAGCCAGGTGTCAAATATAACAATTGGCCTGAGAAATTCAAGCATGCGGGTTTGTGAGCGCCTTAAACGCCTTAAAAGGATACAAACTATCGGTTAGAGTATACAAACAGGCAGAAATAGAGGCAAATTGTTTGTTAGCTCAAATCAAGTGGTCAGGCCAGTTCAGCCAGAATTCCCTTGAGCAGGGTGATTAGTTTTGGCACAATGGTTTTGCCGGTTTCCAAAACCTCCTCGTGCGTTGTCTCTTTTGGAGATCCAGATTCATGAACGGCCATATTGGTAATACTGCTGATGCCCAGCACTCGCATCCCCCCGTGACTGGCTACGGTGACCTCCGGGGCTGTAGACATACCGACGGCGTCAGCGCCAATGGCTTTCAGAAAGCGAATTTCGGCCGGCGTTTCAAAGGCGGGCCCGGCTACGCAGGCATAAACTCCCTCCCGCAACGTTAACCTCGCTGTTGCGGCGATTTCGCGGGCCAGCGCGCCGAGGGCGGGATCGTAGGCGCGGGTCATATTGGGAAAACGAGGTCCAAATTGATCCAGATTTGGACCGCGCAGCGGGCTATGACCAGTCATACCAACCAGGTTGATTTGGTCGATGATGAGCATTAAATCTCCGGCCTTAAAGTTGGGATTGATGCCGCCGGCGGCGTTGGTCACAATCAAGGTTTCCAGGCCCATCAACTGCATCACTCGTACCGGCAGGGTAATCTGCTGGATTGAATAGCCCTCATAAAAATGGGTGCGCCCCTGCATCACCAGCACCGTGACCCCCACCAATTGGCCGATCACCAATTTACCGGCGTGACCCGCTACCCCGGAGACCGGAAAATGAGGAATTTGGTAGTAAGGGAGTTGGTCGGCCGCTTCAATTTCAGCGGCCAGCGGGCTGAGGCCGGAACCCAAAATGAGCCCAAGCTTGGGGCTGTATTTGGTGTTGGCCTGAATGTAATCGGCTGCTTGTTTAATCTGATTGTAACTTATGGTTTCGGTTGAATGTCTAGGCATCGGATAAAATTCCTTTTGAAAACAAAAAAGCAGAGCTACCAGGACTTGCTCTGCTTCTTGAGTAGGTTAAATAGTAATCAAAGCGTATATCTGAAAGTGATCAGGTAGTCAGGGGTGGCTAGTGGTGCAGGTTAAGCCCCGACAATCAGCATCTATTTGGACTCTTTAGTGATTTCCTGATTCAGGTGGGCATAGACCTGGGTGGTAGAAATATTGGCGTGACCCAGGAGTTTCTGAATGTCCTGCAGCGATTTGCCCTGGCTCAGTTTGTGAGCAGCAAAAGAGTGCCGCAAGGTATGGGGGGTAACCTCACCAGAAATACCCACGGCATCGACGTAATGTTTGATAATCAGCCACAGCCCCTGGCGAGTCAAGCGCTGGCCGCGGTTGTTGAGAAACAAGGCTTCGGCATTGGGATCCAGGGCCAACTGTTCCCGGCCATTATTGATGTAATATTGCAATACTTCCGTGGCTGAAGCGCCGATTGGGATGATCCGTTCTTTAATGTTAGCTTTTTTACCCTTGACCCGAACGGTTGCTGCATCACCGTTGTCAAATTCCACATCGGCAAGATTGAGGGAAACTAACTCCGTAACCCGCATCCCCGAGGCATAGAGCAGCTCCAGCAGAGCCATATCGCGTTGGGCCTTGGGACCGCTTTCAGTCGCCGGCGCTTGTAGAAGTCGATCAACTTCGCCGGGGGTAATGGCTTTGGGCAACCGTTTTTTCACTTTAGGGGAGTCAAGCGAAGTGGTGGGATCTTCTTTGATTACACCCTCGGCCACCAAAAAGTGAAAGAACGATTTGATGGCGGCCACCTTGCGGGCTACAGTTGAGGAGGCATACTCACCGCTGCTCTTGATACGGTCTACATAATCCGTAATATCGCGCTTCTTAACTTCAGTCCAACTTTCAACTTTTTTGCCTTTTTTCTCTGACTGCAAAAATTGATAGAATTGACTGAGGTCGTTTTGGTAGGCTGCAATGGTATTTTGGGCATAACCCTTTTCCGCCTCCAGAAATTTCAGGAAGCTCTGGACATTATCGTACATTGGTTTACTCCTTACTTTTTCAGCCCTGATCAAAGTCAGTGCTGAAGTAGTGGCATAATCTGGACGAAAACCTGAGATGACCTTCAATCTAGCCAGTTTACTCCCTAATTTATTAAGCTGGAGATCCTAAACCTGAACTGCGAAATCTGCGTTGCCATAACTTTAGAGTCTCCCCCGTCCAGCGTGGTTAATTGAGCCAACGCCGAAAGCAGATAATACCAAGTCAACTAAGTACATATCAAATAAAAAGGGGAATTAACTAAGCCCATTTTACCAGAACTTTTCATAACTATCAAGTCTCATTTAACAAGAATCACAACTCCAGTTAGATCAATCCTCACTTGTGACTGATTTTCATATTCTCCGTCCAGTCGTGGTATAATTTGGCCTAATCTTGTGCGGGAGTATTTTGTGTGGATAAGTTGATCACCCTGGTCTTGATCACATTTGTTTTGGTCGGTTGTGGGCCATCAGTCACCTCCACCCCCGAAGTTACACCAACTGCCTTATCCCTGGCCACATCGGCCCAGGCGGCGGCTACCAAAACGCCAGTGCCAAGCCCAACGCCTCGCCCGGTCACTCCCATAGCCACCCCGACCCCAACCGTTACCCCAACCCCCGTTGTCTACGCGGTGCAGGCCGGCGATACCCTGCTCAAGATCGCCATTCAATTCGATAGTTCAACCGAAGCTATCCAGGAAGCCAACGGTATTGTTGACCCCCGCTTTTTGCAGATCGGCCAACAACTGGTTATCCCCCCGCCCCAAGCCGATCCGGAGAAACCGCCCACACCCACCCCAACTCCGCCGCCGGTGAATATTGAAGCTATTAATTTCCAAAAAACAGATTACGGCGCCCTGTGGGGGTTGGGCAAAGTCAGGAATCCCGGAGCAGACTACCTAACCGGCGTGGTGATTGAGGCCTCACTGTTCGATGGCGCCGGGGTGCTGCTGGCCCGCGAAGCGGCTTACACTCAATTGGACGTTGTGCCGCCCCATCAATCGGCCCCGTTTGCCATCCTGTTCGAAACTCCGCCCGAGGATTTTGCCCAATATCAGGTGGTCGCCGTGGCCGGGGTGCCGCTCTCAGCCCAGGCTCGCTACTATTTTGACCTGGCAACTGTTGATCTGCACGGCGCCCCCGAAGGCCTGGCCACTTATCGCCTGAGCGGGCAGTTACGCAATACCGGCCCGTCAGATGCCGAGTCTATTCGCCTGGTGGCCGTTGTTTATGATGACGCCGGGCGGGTGTTGGCCCAACGCCAGGCAGAGTTGGCGGTGACCCGGCTCAAAGCCGGGGCGATCACGCCCTTTGAAATAGAGCTGATTGTGCCGCACGGTATTGTTGACCGGTATGAAGTGCTGGTGCAGGGACTTAAAGTAGAATGATGGCTGACTCCCGGCCGATTGGTTTCTTCGATTCCGGCATCGGTGGCCTGTCCATCTGGCGTGAAGTGGTGCAGCGCCTGCCCCAGCAAACCACCGTCTATCTGGCCGATAATGCTTACTGCCCCTACGGTTCCCGGTCCACCGAGCAGGTGCAGGCCCGGGCCGTGGCGATTACCCATTTTTTGTTGCAGCAGCATTGCCGGCTAATTGTGGTGGCCTGCAATACGGCCAGCGCCGCGGCCCTGGCGCTGCTGCGGTCTCGCTTTGACGTCCCGTTTGTGGGCATAGAACCGGCCATCAAACCGGCGGCCCAGGCCACTCGCACCGGCCACGTGGGCGTGTTGGCTACCCTGGGCACCATTCAGGGGCCGCTGTTTCAAAACACCAGCCGCCGCTATGCCCATGGCGTTCAACTCCATCTGCAAATTGGCCACGGCCTGGTTGAACAGGTCGAGGCCGGCCAGCTTCACCATCCGGTCACCGAGCAACTGTTGCGCCAATATTTGGAACCGATGCTGGCGGCCGGCGTTGACCAGATCGTTTTGGGTTGTACGCACTATCCCTTCCTGTTGCCGCTGATGCGCCAGTTGGTCAATGGCCAGGCGCACATCATCGATCCGGCTCCGGCCGTCGCCCGGCAAGTCCAGTCGCTGCTGCCGGCCGAGGGAATCCAACTGCCCCCACGGGTTGATCGGCCCGCTCACCAATTCTACACCACCGGCCCCGCGCGGACGTTCGCTCTTGAGGGGCAGCCCTCCCCCATCTGGTTTGAACAAATCGACGTTTAAAAGCAGTTGCCGTTATGGTTAAGTTGGGGTATCATACCCTCACATTCTACTAAACCTAATATACTGGACGCATTTTATAATTTTCCGTAGGACGGCATCCCTATGCCGTTCGCTGACGCATCCCTATGCGTCAGCTACGGAAATTTTAGCGTGCGTTTAGTATAGCTTGATGAAGGGAGATACATTTTGTGACGATCGAAATC
>CAYZHI010000302.1:0-4723 GCA_964477335.1 uncultured Caldilineaceae bacterium
GGGGGGCGCGGTGCAGGTGCTGGGGCTGCACCACCGCATGTTCACCGATGGTTCGGCTGCCGGCTTCACCGGCAGCGCCGGCTTCAACGGGATTGTGACCGCTCTGTTCGGGGGATTGCATCCGCTGGGTACGATTCCATCTTCAATTATATTTGGCGGGTTGTTGGTGGGGGCCAACAAACTCCAGCGCACGGTGCAGGTGCCCTCATCCCTTGCCATCGCTTTGAATGGCCTCATCGTCATCTTTGTGGTGGCCACGCAAATCTGGCGCTACCGTCGCATCAAGAGAGTGGACGCCATAGAAAGCGAGCCAGCCGATAAACCAACAACCCCAGATGAACCAGCTATAAAATCAACGGAGGTGGCCTCATGATTTCGGAACTATTTACCCCGGTCGTCATCATCGGTATCCTGGCTGCCGGTATCCGGCTGGCGACACCCTATCTCTTTGCAGCCATTGGCGAAACATTTGGCCAACTCAGCGGGGTGTTGAATTTAGGAGTAGAAGGGATTATGCTGCTGGCCGCCTTTGCGGCCTTCTACGTGGTGGTGCTCACCGGCAACCTCTGGCTGGGCCTGTTGGCCGCCAGCATTGTGGGGGCCTTGCTCGGGCTGATGATGGCTTTTATCAGCGTCACTCTCAAGGCCGAGCAAGGGATCAGCGGGATCGGTCTCTTCCTCTTTGGTCTGGGCATGAGCGACTTGCTGTTTCAGAAAACCCTGGGCACCGTCCAGACGGTCGACGGCTTTTCGGCCATCCAAATTCCTGTTTTAAGCGATCTGCCGGTTGTCGGGCCAATCTTGTTCAGTCAAAACCTGCTAACCTATGCCGCTTTTGCCCTGGTGCCTCTGGCCTGGTTTATCATCAACAAGACCACCCTCGGTTTGAAGATCATCTCCGTTGGCCAAAATCCGGCTGCAGCCGACTCGCTGGGCATTAGCGTCAGTGCGATTCGCTATTTAACCGTCACAGTTGGCGGCGCCTTCGCCGGGATTGCCGGAGCCTCGCTGTCGATTGCCTTGTTGAACGTTTTCCAACTCAACCTGACCAGCGGTCTCGGCTTCATCGCCGTGGCCCTGGTTTATTTTGGGGCCTGGAGTCCGATCGGGGTGATGTTTGGCGCCCTCATCTTCAGCATGGTCAATGCGTTGCAGTTGTGGGTCCAAACGCTCGGCATTCCGATCCCATCCGATTTCGCGGTGATGATGCCTTATGTGCTGACCATTGGCGCCCTGGCCGTGGCCACCACCCGCTCGCGGAACAAACCAGAGGCCCTGACCAAGCCCTTCACCCGGGGGGAATAAAGAAAGGAGAAGATTGGAGGAAATCAAAAATTAGAAATTAGAAATTAGAAATTATGGATATGGTCATTTTCAGGAGAGAAAAAGGAGGATAATGCAAAATGAAGCAGAATAAACTTTGGGTAGTTATTGGTCTTGTCTTAATCTTGGCTATGCTGGCGGCCTGCACCGGCGCGGCTACCCCGGCGCCGCAGGCGCCCGCTGAAGAAGCCGCCCCGGTCGAGGAAGCTGCCCCGGCCGAAGAGACAGCCGCCCCAGCCGAAGAGGCCGCGCCGGCCGAACCTGCCGCCCCCGCAGGTCCCTTCCGGGTGGCGGTGGTAATGCCCAGCGCCATCAACGATTTGGCCTTCAGCCAGAGTATGTACGACTCGCTGCTGGCTATGCAACAAGAGTGGGGCGAAGAGAATTTCGAAATCGCTTACTCCGAGAATATGTTCGTCGTCGATGACGCCGCCGCCGCCATTCGCGACTACGCCAGCGAAGGCTACAACCTCATCATCGCCCACGGCTCCCAGTACGGCAGCTCCCTCCAGGAAATCGCCCCCGACTTCCCCGACACCAGCTTCGCCTGGGGCACCACCGTCGATACCTTTGCCGACCAGGGCATCACCAACGTCTTTGCCTACACCACCGAGTCCAACCAGGGCGGCTATGTCGAAGGGGTGATGGCCGCCCTTATGACCCAGTCCGGCACGGTCGGCGTCATCGGCCCCATCGACGCCGGCGACGCCAAACTGACCGTCCGCGGCTTCGCCAAGGGCGTTACCGACACCGACCCCAACGTCAAAGTCCTCGAAGTCTTCACCGGCTCCTTCAGCGATGTCACCCTGGCTGCCGAAGCCGCCCAAACTCACATCGAGGCCGGCGCCGACCTGCTGACCGGCACTGCCCAGATGGTCGTCGGCGCCATCGGCGTGGCCAAAGAGAAGGGCGTGCCCTGGTTTGGCAACCAGGCTTCCCAAACCTCCCTCGCCCCTGACCTGGTCGTGGCTAACCAGGTCTACGACTGGACCGTCGCCCTCAAACCCATTGTCGAGGCGATCCAGAGCGGCAAGCTCGGCGGCGAGGCTTACTCCCTGACCCTGGCCAACGGCGGTCTCAAAATGGAGTTCAACGACCAGTTCAACCTTCCCCCCGAAGTCAAAGCCAAAGCCGAGGAGACCATCCAGGGCATCATCGACGGTTCGATCGATGCCAGTATTCCCGAGTAAACGTAGTTAACAGGTACTCTTCAGGTGACCGGCGCTGGTAAAAACGCCGGTCACCTGACAAGCAACAATGATCAGGCAAAGAAATCTAGAAATTTTTCAATCATTTTAGGCGGAGATTTGGAGATTAGGGGATTTTTCCCCTTGTTGTTCATCTCCTAACACCTGCACTTGCGCTCCGGTGCAAGTGTCTCCTAATCCCCGCAATAATTGGGTGTGTCCGATATTTTAGGCGGACCGGGGGGTGTGGGGGGTGACCCCCAATTCCCCCCTGTGCTTTCCAAAAATTTTGGACGCACCCCAATAATTTTTCTGAGGATTATTATCATCGATCTCTTGGATTGGAGATGAGGATGGCAGAGCAAGCGAGCAACGGCGATCAAGCGATAACCTACAAGCCCCGTATTCGCAAAGTTGAGCTAAAAGGCATCGTCAAACGATTTCCCGGCGTTTTAGCCAACGACCATATCAGTTTTGAGGTGCATGCCGGGGAGGTCCACGCCCTGTTGGGTGAGAACGGCGCCGGCAAAACCACGCTGATGCGGATTCTCTACGGCATCTACCAGCCCGACGAGGGGACCATCGAAATCGACGGGCAACCGGTGACGATTCATTCGCCGGCCGACGCCATCCGGCAAGGCATCGGCATGATTCACCAGCACTTCATGCTGGTGCCAACCCTGTCAGTGGCGGCAAATGTGGCCCTGGGGCTGCCCTCCAGCCGCGGTCCCCTGCTGGACCTGGATCGTGTTTCTGAACGGATCACACGCCTCTCCAAATCCTATGGCCTCCGGGTTTATCCCGACCAACTGGTCTGGAAATTGGCGGTGGGGGAACAGCAGCGGGTCGAGATTGTCAAGGCTCTCTATCGCGGCGCTGATTTGTTGATTCTTGACGAACCGACCGCCGTCCTCACGCCGCAGGAAGTGGATGAGTTGTTTATCACCTTCCGGCGCATGGCCCAGGAGGGACACTCGCTCATCTTCATCAGCCACAAACTCCACGAAGTGATGTCGATCAGCGACCGGGTGACTGTGCTGCGCGGCGGCCGGGTGGTCCAAACGCTCAAAATCAGCGAGACTAACCGGCGGGAGTTGGCCCGGCTGATGGTTGGCCGGGAGGTATTGTTACGGGTGGAACAGAAGCCGGTAGAGTTGGGGCGGGCGCGTTTGCGCCTGGAAAATTTATCGGTGATGGGTGACAAAGATATCCTGGCAGTGAAAGAGGTCAATCTGGAAGTGCGGGCCGGTGAAATATTGGGCATTGCCGGGGTCTCGGGCAATGGCCAGCGAGAACTGGCCCAGGCCATCGGCGGGCTGCGCCAGCCCGTCCAGGGGCGCATCCTGGTTGATGATGTCGATGTGACCGGCTGGAAACCGGACCGGTTGATTCCGCAGGGGGTCTCCCACATTCCTGAAGAGCGGCTCCTGGAAGGCGGCATCAAGCAGTTCTCGGTTGAAGAAAATCTGATGCTTGAGGATCACATCAAGCCGCCTTTTGCCCGGAATATCTTCCTGAATTTCCCCAAAATTGCCGAACATTGCGACCGCTTGATTCAGGAATTCAAGATTAAAACGCCCTCGCGGCAGACTCCCCTGGTTAATCTATCCGGCGGCAATATCCAGAAGCTCATTCTGGCCCGGGAACTGTCGCGGCGGCCGGCTGTATTGATCGCCGCCCAGCCAACCCGGGGCGTCGATATTGGCAGCACCGAGTACATCCACCAGATCTTGATCAAGCAGCGAGATGAAGGGACGGCCACGCTGCTCATTTCCGAAGACCTGGATGAAGTCCGCAACCTGTCGGACCGGATTGCGGTGATGTACGAAGGCGAAATTATGGGCATTGTCAAACCCGATGAAGCCACCGTGGAACAATTGGGCCTGATGATGGCCGGCACTCGCCTGGAGGATATCGAACGCCAGCCGGCCTAGCAACTTTCATCAAGAGTCAATCTGGACTCATCGCTTTTATCATCTCTTCAACCAAAGCCCGTTCATCGGTCAGAGTGGTAACCTCACCATCCAAACGAGCGTCACGCAGCGCGCTGAGCAACCGGCGATAAACCGGACCGCTGGGCAACTGAAACTCCTCCCGAAGATAGTTGCCATCGATAATCGGCGTTACATGCCGCAGGGTAGTTTGGAAATGAATGATCTTGTCGCGGGCGGCCTCATCATCCAGTCCCAGCCAGGCAATCAACCGGGCCTGCT
>CAYZHI010000303.1:0-4707 GCA_964477335.1 uncultured Caldilineaceae bacterium
GCTCCAGCCAGTCGATGTCTTCCGCGGTCAGCTTGGCGGTCATTGTCCCCTCATCGACTCACGCGTCTCGTTCGAGCGCCTCGCGCAGCTGCGCCAGCGTGCGGTGGTACAACGATTTGATGGCGCCCTCGCTGCGGCCCATAATCTGGCCGATTTCGGCATTTGACATCCGGTCGGCAAATTTCAGCATCAACAATTTTTGGCGTTCTGCCGGCAGCTTTTTGATGGCCGCCAGCAAAATCTCCGCCTCGTCAACGCGCTCGGCCGCGTGGTGGGGCGTTTCGCGCAGATCGCCTTGCAGGCTGACGTTATCCAGGGCCACCACCTGACGCCGGCTGTGATCGCGGTGCCAGTTGGCTACCAGGTTATGGGCGATGCGATACAACCAGGCCGCAAATGGTTTGCCTTTTTGGTTGAAACGAGGAATGTGATTCAGCGCCCGGTAGAAAACCTTGGCCGTCAAATCTTCGGCGTCGTGCCGGTTGCCCACCCGGTAGTAAATATAGTTATAGATTTTTTCGACATGCAGTTCATAGAGCTGGCCAAAAGCTTCTGGATCAACCTTGGCTTGCTCAACGAGCTGGTTCTCATCGAATGTGTTGGCTTCGTCAGTTGTCATCAACAGTCCTAAGAGGGGCCTCAACAATTGGGCTTAGGCGGCCTGCGGACAGAGGCCAACTCCCAACGCCCCTGGCCCCAGGTGGGTTCCGATTACCGGGCCAAACTCGGCCGTAAAGATGCGGGTGATATTGAAGCGGGCCTGCATTAGCTCCACCAATCTGGCCATGTCCGCGTCAGCGGCCAGGTGCATCACCCCGGCCAGCACTGGTTGATCCGGCCTAGCCAGGCGAGCTTCCAACTCCGCCACCATGTGCTGCATGGCTTTCTGTTTCGTTCGAACTTGAATGAGCGGCTCGATTTGGCCCTGATTGATGGTTAGAATCGGTTTTGTTTGTAGGAGAGCGCCCAACCAGGCGGCAGACACACCCAGCCGGCCGCTGCGCCGGAGAAACTCCAGCGAGTCGACCATTAGCACCAGGCTCAGTTCCCGCCGCATCTGATTTAGCCGGGCCAGGATGTCAACCATCGACCAACCCTGCGCGGCCAGTTCGGCGGCGGTGATGACCATCACGCCGGCTCCCAGCGCGGCCGATAGACTATCAAAAACGGTTATGGGGGCGGACGAAAGCTCTCTGGTCGCCGCTACTGCGGCATTATAGGTACCACTTAATTTGCTACTAACCGTTATGGTTAAGATTTCCGCCTGAGGTTGGTTGGTCAGGATGTTTTGGTAGGTTGCCAAAAATTCACGGCTGGTTGGCTGAGAAGTTGTGGGCAAGATTTTGGCCGCGGCTAATTTGGTGACAAAATCCAGCGGGCTCAAGCCGGTAAATTCATCGAAACTTTCCCGGCCAAACTGCACCTTTAGCGGCACCATCGAAATATCAAGTTGTTTGATGAGCGCGGCGGGGATATTACTGGTGGAGTCGGTGACCAGGCGGATCATCAAGCTCTAAATGGGTAATTCCTGTTCCTCCACTTTTTTGGTTTGATCCAGCAAAGTTTTGGCGTCGTTTAAGAAAGCTGACAGCTTGGAAATGCTCTCGTCGCTCATTTCAGCCAACTGTTTTTGAAAGCGTTGGGTATGGGTCAACAGCTTTTCGGTTAGGCTGGTATCGTCGATTTCGTTGGTGAGGGTGGTGGCCAGGCTCAGGCCGGCCAGCGCGCCCAGGCCGACCTGCCCGGAGGTGCTTAATGACTCCAGGGCCGGCTGCAGCTTGCTGCTGCGGAGCCGCTCAAGGTTGAGCAGCAGCACCGAGATCATCTCGGTACAATAGTTGAGCGGATTCTTGGTTTCGGGCAGGTTGGAGAGAGACTCTTTAAGCGCCTCGACAGGGTTAGTTTGGCCGGCTTCCGCCAGTCGACGTAGTACGCGCTCTTTTACTTTGACCCAATCGTTGGTGCGCACCTCATCCCGTAATTGAGTTAAGAATTGGGCGGCTTTGTGGGTGGGATAAAAGACCACCTGGGAGCGGCCTGGCCCCACCTGGTCGTTGCTGAGGACATAAGAAGATGCGGCGACGCCCTTTTCCTCCAAAACCTTGAGCATATCGTAGGCTGAAAATTTGTTAACGCCTAAATTTTCAGCCACAATTGAGTAATGGACCGGCTCTTTGAATTCACGGTAAAGCTCAAATAATTTATCTAGAAAGGCCTGCTGGCGAGAGGTCAATTTTAACATTGGGCCACTCCTCTGGCTAAACCACCTGGATTACACCCAAAAAACCAAACATTAAACCGATTTTACTTCCATGTCAAAGGCTTGTCAATTACGACCAAATAGAGTATCTTTTGGGCAACTTAAGTGTTGTATAAACTGCGGTCGGAAGGTAATATCTCAATCTCTATTGTTGAAGGAGCGATTAGTAGTTATGTTTACAAATGGTAACCGGCGACGAGTCGTGATCACCGGGATGGGTATGGTCAGTCCTCTGGGGAACGATCTGGCTTCGAGTTGGGCGGCGATGATGAACGGTGAGTGCGGGGTGGAGAGGATTACAAAATTCGATACCACCGGTTTTCCCTGCACCATCGCTGCTTTTGTTAAGGATTTTGACCCAACCCTTTATATGGATAAGCGGGACGCCCGCCGCATGGCCCCGTTTCTGCATTTTGCCGTAGCGGCGACGCAGCAGGCGCTGAACGATGCCGCCCTGGATTTGAGCCTGGAGGACCCTACTCGAGTGGGGGTTGAAATCGGCAGCGCCCTGGGCGGCACCGATGTGGTTGAGGAACAGCGTTTGATTTTGGAACAGCAGGGCATCAAAAAAGTCAACCCGGTATCGCTGCCGGCTATGCTGATCAATATGGCCGGCTGCTTTGTGGCCATTACCCACAACGCTCAAGGACCGGTGAACGCCTCGGTGACGGCCTGCGCCACCGGTATTTCTGGAATCGGCGAGGGAATGCGGCGGATCATCTGGGGCGACGCCGACGTGATGCTGGCCGGCGGCACCGAAAGCGCCATTACCCCGCTGGGGGTGGGCGCCTTTGGCCGGATGACGGCGCTCTCCACTCGTAACGACACGCCCAAGCGGGCGATTACCCCGTTTGACTCCAGCCGGGACGGCACTGTAGTGGGCGAAGGCGCGGCGGTAGTGGTGCTGGAGAGTCTGGAACACGCTCTGGCCCGGGGGGCCAGAATTCTGGCCGAAGTCAAAGGGTACGCGCTTACCTGCGATGCCTACCACATTTCTTCACCGCGCGAAGATGGCACGGGCGCAGTCCGGGCGATGAGCGGGGCTTTGCGTGATGCCGGCATCGAGCCGCACGAAGTGAACTACATCGGCGCTCACGGCACCGGCACGCCGATCAATGACCCCATCGAGACCCAGGCTATAAAAATGGCCCTGGGTGAAGCCGCCTATAAGGTAGCTATCAGTTCCGTTAAAAGTATGACGGCCCACACCCTGGGCGCGGCCGGCGCAGTGTCGGCTGTGGCTGCGGTCAAAGCAATGCAGGAGGGTTTCATCCCCCCAACCATCAACCTGGACGATCCGGACCCGGCCTGCGACCTGGATTACGTGCCCAACGTCCCCCGTCAGGCCGAGGTCAATGTGGCGATGGTCAATGGTTTTGGCTTTGGTGGACAGAATGCCTGCATCGTGTTGAAGAAGTGGACAGGGGAATAAGGAGTAAGCAGACCATTCCTGTTGAACGTCTACTGATCACTGATCACTGCTTACCGATCACTACCTAATGGTTTACACTCATAGAGGCTGTTGCCAGTAAGTTCATAACAGGTGCGCTCAGGAAATTGAGAGCGCACTTTTTTGTTGAGTTCGTGGCCCCAGTCGATGGCATAGACAACCGGGCCGTCCAGGCTGGGGCTGTTGGCGGCAAAGGGCGCGGCAAAATCGCTCCAACTTTCAACATTTTTTACAAATACCAGCGCCGGTTTGGTCAGGTTGGCCTGCGCCACAACTTGCAACGGGGTAGGGCTGATGTTGTATTTGCCTTTTTGAGCGGCCAGCAGGGGCGGCAGATTCCAGATGAAGTTGTAAGCCACAAATAGAAGAACCAGCCCAACTACCAGCCGGCCGAACTTGAAGTTGCCGCCGGCAAAGGACAGGGACAGGCGATTCAGAAATTCGACGGAGATGATGATGCCCCGAGCCGTCAGCAACAGCAGAGCCGGCAGGGCTTCGTAGTAATAGCGCGGAAAACCGCCGTCGGCGCCGCCGTAGGCCCAGTAGAAGTTGTGAACAAAAATTGTGCCCAGGATGGTCCCCAACAGCAGCCAGTCCCAGCGATTGGCCCGGCGGGCCAGAAAGGGAATCGGGATAAAGAGTAAATTAGTCCAGCCTGGCCAGCCAAATAGACCGGCGGCCAGGGTGGTCAATTTGAGGCGAGTGTTGATAAAAAGGGCTTCCTTCAGCCCATAGCCGTAGGGACCAATATCCGCCCCAAAGCCAATCCGGTCATACGGCCAGACCAGAACGTAGGCATTGAACATCGAGTCGCCGGTGATGGCCCACCAGTAGAGCGGCAGCAGCGCGGCAGCCGGGACAAAACCTACCAGCAGCCAAAGGAAGATTTTCCAGTCGACTTCACCCCGGCCGGCCAGAATCAAGCCAAAGATGCCGATTGGAATGGCCAAACCCAGCCCGGCAAAAATGGCGGCAAAAGAGAGGATCGTTGCCGGGT
>CAYZHI010000304.1:0-4682 GCA_964477335.1 uncultured Caldilineaceae bacterium
GGCTACACCGTTGACTACTACCCGGCCCAACCAAAATTCAGTCCAGCCCTGGCCGCCCATCTCGATCAATACCAACCCGCTCATCTCCGCATCATGGAGACGGCCGAGGTGGGTGGGGCCGACCGGCTGGCTAAGCTGGCTCGGAGCCGCGGCGTCGAAGTCGAGATCACCCCCAACAATATGTTTCTGAGCGATAAGGAGGCATTTAACCGCTGGGCCGATGGTAAAAAGTCAGTTCTGCTGGAGAACTTTTACCGCCATATGCGCCGCCAGACCGGCTTGCTGATGAACGGCGCTGAACCTGTCGGTGGTCAGTGGAATTATGACCACCTGAATCGCCAGCGTCCCCCGGTCGATCACGTTTTTCCGGCCATTCCCCGTTTTGAGCCAAATGAGCTTACCCGGCAGGTGATGAAGTTGGTCGAGCAGGAGTTTCCCAACAATTTTGGCGAGTTGGCTGAGTTCTGGCTGCCGGTTACGCGACCGGAAGCAGAGGCTTTTGCTGCCGACTTTCTGGAGCAGCGGTTGGACCTCTTTGGTCCCTACGAAGATGCCATCGTCGTTGGCGAGCGGGCTATGTACCACTCACTGCTATCATCCCTGCTCAACCTCGGTCTATTGGCGCCGCTGGAGCTGTGCCGCCAGGCCGAAGCCCGTTACATCGCCGGCCAGGCCCGGCTCAACTCGGTCGAGGGTTTCATCCGCCAGATCATCGGCTGGCGGGAGTTCGTTTATCAGATTTACCACTGGCAGGCGCCGAATTATCTGGCGGCCAATCACTTTGCCGCCGACCTGCCTCTGCCCGATTTTTACTGGACCGGCCAGACCGACATGGTCTTTATCGCCGAGGCGGTCAGCACGCTGCGCCGCTACGGGGTCAACCACCATATCCAGCGGCTGATGATCACCGGCAACTTTGCCCTGATCGCCGGCCTCGACCCGCAGGCGGTCAATGCCTGGTACTGGCTGGCCTACACCGACGCCTACGAGTGGGTCGTTTCGCCCAATGTGTTGGGCCTGGCCCTCTATGCCGATGGCGGTTTGCTGGCCACCAAACCGTATGCTGCTTCGGCCAACTACATCAATAAAATGAGCAACTGCTGCCGGCGCTGCCGCTATAACCACCGCCAGACTATTGGTGACGATGCCTGCCCTTTCAACTCGCTCTATTGGGATTTCCTGGCGCGCCACTACGATCAACTTAAGCCCAATCCAAGGCTAAAATTAGCCCTGGCTAACCTCGCTCGCCGTGACCCGGCCGAGTTAACCCAGATCCGGATCCAGGCCGACAAAATTCGAGCCAAATTGCGGCGCAGTGACCAGGTCTAGCCGGTATGCACCCTTGCCGGTCAGCTAATCGTCCAGAATTTTGAATGCAGCCCCACAAATCGGGTGCGTCCAAAAATTTTGGAAAGCATGGGGGGGAATTGGGGGGTTACCCTCCACGCCCCCCGGTCCGCCTAAAATGTCGGACACAGCCCCACAAATCGACGCGCTTGACACAAGCCTTGAGCCGGGGTAGAACCTCTTGGAGGGAGGAACCGACGATGTCAAAGGAAAGATTGGAACATCTGCTCGACACCGTCCACGGTCTGGACCAACTCATCATTTTTCCCCATAACGATCCGGATCCCGATGCCATTGCCAGCGCCGTAGCCCTGCGCTATCTCCTGGCCGAAAAGGTCGGCCTGACCGCTCAAATTCTCTACAAGGGCATTATTGGCCGGGCCGAAAACAGGGCGCTGGTCCGGTATCTAGGCCATCCCCTCCAACCCCTGGACGAAATAACCGTCAATCAGGCCACCCCAATCGCCCTGATTGACACGCAGCCCGGCGTGGGCAACAATCCGTGGACGCCGGACGCGACCACGCTGATTATCGTGGACCACCATCCCTGGCGTAAAAAGTCGGCCAAAGCCGCCTTTGCCGATGTCCAGGCCGAAGTTGGGGCCACTTCTACGATGCTATTAGGTTACCTGCAAACGGCCCGGCTGGAGTTACCCACCTGGCTGGCCACAGCCCTCTTCTATGGCATCAAAACCGATACTGCCGGCCTGAGCCGGGATGTCAGCAGCGTAGATGTGGCCGCCTATTTCTACCTCCAGTCTCGTCTCGATGTTGACGCCCTGGCCGAGATCGAGCGAGCGCAGGTGCCGGCAGCCTATTTCAAAAGTTTTGCCAACACCCTGGAAGCAGCCCGGCTCTATAATAATGTCGCCATTGCCTATATCGGACCGATGGATTATCCCGACATGACCGCCGAGGTGGCCGATTTGTTGCTCCGCCTGGAAGAGATCGAATGGGTCATCTGCTTTGGGGTGTACCACGACAACCTCCTCCTGGCTATCCGCGCCCCCGAACCACCCAAAGACGCCGGGCTGTTGGCCCAGGCCATTGTCGACGAGGAGGGAGTGGCCGGCGGCCACAGCAGCATGGGCGGAGGCCAGATCCCCCTCAAGGGCCGGGACCCGGACCAACTTGTTGAACAGCTCAAACAGCGCGCCCTCCGCCAACTGCTGATAACCTCGGACGTCGCCGGCCGGACCCTGATTTAGTCAAGAAAATGGGAGATTAAGAGATTGGGAGATTAAGAGATTGGAAGATTGGGAGATTGGGAAATTAAGAGATTATTGGCCGGGAATCTCCAATCTCCAGTCTCCAATCGGCGGTCAGCGGTCTATTTTCGAAAGAGAGTTGTCTATGTCAATAGAGAATCTGCAATTGCTGCTCAATTCGGTCAAGAACAGCGACCAACTCTTCATTCTGACTCACACCAATCCCGACCCGGATGCCATCGCCAGTGCAGTGGCCCTGCGCTATCTATTAACCGAACGGTTAGGGCTGGAGAGTCAGATTATTTATGAGGGGCTGATTGGCCGGGCTGAGAACAAAGCCCTGGTGCGTTACCTGGTTCATCCTCTCCGCCCGCTGACCCCCGCCGACCTGGCCAGCGGCGCGCCGCTGGCGCTGATCGACACCCAACCCGGCGCGGGCAATACCGTCCCCCTGCCGCCAACGGCCAGGCTGGCCATCGTCATCGATCACCATGCCGGGCTGGCTGACCCCGCTGGCATGGCCGCCGGCTTCATCGATATCCGGCCGGAACTGGGCGCCACCTCGACCATCCTGGCCGGCTATCTTCAGGCCGCCGATCTGGAACCACCCCCACCGCTGGCCACCGCCCTTTTCTACGGGATCAAAAGCAACACGATGGGGCTGGGTCGCAATACCGGCCGGGCCGACGCCGCGGCCTATCATTACCTCCAACCCCACATCGACGTTAAGGGACTGGCCAATATCGAGCAGGCCAGGGTGCCGGCCCAATATTTTAGAAGCTTTGATGTGGCTTTACGGGCGGCGCGGGTTTATGACGGCGTGCTGATCTCATATATGGGCGTGATCGACTATCCCGACCTGCCGGCAGAAATGGCCGACCTGCTGCTGCGCCTGGAAGAAGCCGAATGGGTTGTCTGTATGGGACTATACGGGGAAACATTGATGCTCTCCGTGCGGCTCCATCGCGGCGAGCGGGGAGCCGGTAAACTGGCCCAGGCTATCGTCGGCGCAGACGGCAGCGCCGGTGGGCACGGCATTATCGCCGGCGGCCAGATGCCGCTGGCCGGCAAATCGCCCGAAGCGGTTATGGCCGAGCTGATGCGACGTATCCTGGCCCATTTCGACTTGCCGCCCGACCTGCCGGGCAGACCCCTGTTTGAGTGAGAAACGGCATTGACAAAACCGGTTTATCGTGCTATCGTCTGGCCCATTCCCGTCAGCGGCTAAGCTTATCGACGGCGAAGAGCAGTTATGAATGACGAAAATACTCTGACGCGGCTCACCCCAACCAATCGCCGCTTTGACCTGCTGGCGCTGCTGGCCTGCCTGGCGCTGGCCCTGGCCCTGCGGCTGCCCGGCCTGACCGTCTTTCTCACCGCTGACGAGGCTCGCTCCTGGTTTGGCCGCTCGATCATCTTTTTCGACTCCCTGCTGCGAGCCGACTGGGCCAATACCGGCCCTGGCGGCGCCGTCACCTATATTGAGAATGTCTCGCTTAGCCCGGCCCCCGGCGTCACCACGATGTGGACCGGGACCGCCGGCATCTTTCTAGAATATCTCCGCCAGGGGTTGCCGGTCCCGCTGTCTCAATTTCTCCTCAATATTCCCTTTGACCCCCTCGATCCGGCGATGCTCCTGACCCTGCGCCTGCCCGGTGTGCTGGTGGCCGTGGCCGCGGTCGGTCTAACCTATTGGTGGAGCCGGCCGTTGCTGGGTCGTTGGGGGGCGCTGCTGGCCGCGGTATTCCTCGCCCTGGACCCGTTTTACCTGGCTTTGACCCGAGTGCTCGGCCACGATGCCCTGGTGACCACCTTCATGTGGCTCTCCCTGCTGGCCTTTCTACGAGTGGTAGCGACAGGCGCAAATCAAACCTCAAAACCTTCTGCCCCGCTCATCCCTCACGCAGAGCGTTCATCCTTCATCCTTCTCTCTGGCGCCTGCGCCGGCCTGGCCTTCCTGTCCAAATACCCGGCCCTCTTCATCGGCGCCTTCATCGCCCTGACAATGCTCATTATTTATCTATGGCAAGCCGCAGCTCAATCTGAATCCCAATACGCTTCACGCTCCACGCATCACGCATCACCCTCCCCGCTCCTCGCTCCCCGCCTCACCCCCGCCCTCAAACT
>CAYZHI010000305.1:0-4669 GCA_964477335.1 uncultured Caldilineaceae bacterium
AATTTAAGCGGTGCAATCGTGTCACTGGCCCAATTCTTCTCACCACGAACGGTCGCCAGCCCAACCATCCCAAAGACGGACTCGTTGAGATACATCGGCAGAGCCAAAATAGCCTCCAGCCCGACCGATTGAAAAAAAGTCTGCTCAGGTTGGGCCGCCGCGGGCAAACTACTTAGCCGAGGCATATAAAGATGGTCATGCTGCCTGAATTGTTGCAGACTCCATTCGAATTCACGAAGCGGTATCGACAGTCCGGCTTGTAGTTCAGGCCCGACGACCTCACTTCGCCAGATGTAGTAAATTCGCCACTCGGCGCAGGTTTCGGTGTCAGTAGAGGTAGCAATGAAGCTACAATCGACCCCAAAGAATTTACCGATAATATCCAGCGCATTATTGATCTCGGCATCAATCTGGTCGGCCGGCAGACTGATGAAATGGGTTGACATCGTGGTGACAAACTCTTCCAGACCAATACGGTAAAGTAGAGCTTCCTGAACCTGTTTCAGTTCGGTAATTTCGGTATTGGCCCCGGTCAGTCGGAGAGGATGGCCCTGCTCGTCCCGCAGGGCCATACCGCGGCTCAACATCCACCGGATACTGCTGTCTCGATGCGCCATCCGGTATTCCAGCGACAGGTGAGGAGTTTGCCCGGCCAGATGCGCCTCGGTGTTAGCCCTGACCATGGCCAAGTCATCGGGGTAAATGTGTTTATACCAATCGGCCGGATCGTTACTAATTTGGTGATCTTCATAACCCAACATCCTTTTCAAATTGGGCGCCAGATATAACAGATCTGTCTGCAAATTCCAATCCCAAACGCCAACCTTGCCAACGCTGGCGGCCAGCTCATAACGGGCCTCACTCAATTGCAGCGACTCAACTAAACGGGCATTGCGGATGGCAATCGCGATCTGGCCAGCCAGGATTTTGAACGTGTCGAGATCAGTCTGCTCAAAGCGGTTAACCTGGTCATCCTGGATGTCGAGTACGCCCAGCAGTTCCTCACCCACAATAAGCGGCAGCGACACCTCAGCTCGGGTTTGAGGCAGCAACGGATTCCGCAAGAAGTCGCGGACCAGGCTGACGTCATTCACCACCAGAAGCTCTCGCCGCCGAGCCGCCTGCGTAACCAGGCTCTGCGGTTGATCGAGGGGTAATTTATGCCCCTGCGCTTGTAAAGTAGAACCGATCTCGCCAGAACCGGCCTTCATCACCAGATATCCGGTTTCAGCATCGAGCAGATAGAGGTGAACGTGGTATAGATTGAAACGGCTCTGGAGCAAGGTTACAATCTCGGCGAGTAGTTGGTCTGGCTTTAACACAGCCGTTAGAACCTGGGAAATCTCGGCGGCGGTGCGCAGTTGGTTAGTAAAGCGCTCTCGCTCGGCCTCGGCCCGTTTTCGCTCGGTAATATCCTGCACCGCCCCAAACAAGCGAACTACCCGTTTTTGCTTACGGCTCCAGATGGGTCGAATATGATCCCGCAACCAGCGAGTCTGGCCGCTTTTGGTGATAATCCTGAACTCAGTGACATTCATCTGGCCAGAAAGCAACGCCTGCTCCCGCCGGTCAACCAAAAAGATATCATCGGGGTGAGTCAGCCGGACCCATTTGGAGCGGCGGTTGACCTCTTCCGGCATGTAGCCGGTAATCCGGCTGAACGCGTCGGTTACCCATTCCAACAAAAACTCGTCCTCGGGTCCCACGGCAAAGGCATAGGTGTAGTTAGAAGTCAAGTCCGACACCAGGCGATAGCGCTGCTCACTCCGGCGTAACTGCTCTTCTATCCGTTTATACAGGGTATTATCTCGTGAAACAACCACGGCGTGGCTAACCACCCCATCCTCGTTGAAATAAGGCGAATAGATCACGTCAAAATAACGCTGCCCCAACGTGGCAAAGTCAAACCAACTTTGGTAACGAGTTTCTTCACCGGCAAAGCATAAATCCAGATATTCCTTAACCTTGGCCAGGTACCGTTCCTCACCCCAGACCTCGGCTACACTCTTGCCAATGATCTCGGCCGGTGACTTTTGATGGGCCTGGCAATAAGCCAGATTAGCGGCTTCGTAGCGATGTTCCCGGTTAATCAGGGTCATGAAATCCGGCGAAGTATTGGCGATAAATTGATATGACCGATACTTGGCAATCAAAGTCTCTTTTTCTTGTTGAGCTGCGGCCAGGGTGGCTTGCAGCGTGGCTACCTGTTGGCGAAGCTCGGTCACTTCTGCCAACAATTCAGCAGCAGTTTTATCAGGGTTGAGTTGACTCCTCACAGTCATAGCCGGTTCCTCGCAGCTTTTGGGTTTACTGACAGTGTAACACAAGTTAGCCGCTTAACGCATTAGGAAATCCTTGCTAGTGGAAATGAAATGACCGACAAACGTTTTAGTCTGCCGGCCATATCAGCCAAAGTGTTGGGGCAACAGAGCCAAGTTCGCTCAATCGCTGCCAGACTCCAGGCGAAAACCATATCCTCTGACCGTCACGATAAAATTATGTTCCGGATCGATCTCAGCAAGCCGTTGACGCAGGCGCCGCACCAACGCGTCAATGGCATCATCGGTCACCCCTTCGGCCGATTCACCCGGCCAGGCCGCTTCAATTACTTCGGCCCGGCTGTATACCTTGCCGGGGTGCTGGCTGAGCAAGACCAGCAGTTCATATTGCTGATTGCTCAGCGGCGGGCTAACCAACTGCCCGTGGACGTAGACCTGCCGCTCTTCCTGGTCAACAAACAGACCCAACCCCCGCCGGCCAGGCAGGGGCGCGGTCGCTTCCTGGTCAACATAGATCAGCTCCAGGCCGGGGGCCAGTTGGATAATGTCGCCATCGGTCAGGGGCTGTGGCTTGAGCACCCGCTGGCCATTGACAAAGACGCCATTTTTGCTACCGGCGTCTTCCAGCACAAACTGCCTGTTCTCATAACGTAACAGGGCATGTTGCCTGGAAATCCAGCGGACAGGGATAGAAATGGTACAGTCTGGCGAGCGCCCGATCATAACTTCACTGGCGCTGTCGTGTAAGATCCATTGATCTTTGATTAAATCGCCTTCGCGCCAGATTAACAAGGCCTTCTCGGTTTGCAAGTGCTCCATCGCTTACTCCTGTTTGACAGCAATTTAAGATTGGGATACTCTAATCAATTATCAATGAACAATTATCAATTTTCAATTATTGCCGTCAATCAGTCTCGGTTGTTTACCGACAACTGATAACTTAAAGCTCAAAACTAAAAACTAAAAACTCAAAACTCAAAACTAAAAACTCATCACTCAAAACTGACTGGCTTGGAGGCGTCTTTGACCACTTACCTAAAACCGGGTGACCTGTTGCGGGAACGATATCAAATCGTTGGCCTGATTGGCACCGGGGGCATGGGCGCAGTTTATTTGGCCGATGACAACCGCCTGACCGGTCGCCAGTGCGCCATTAAGGAAACTCTGCCCCAACCAACCCTAAGTGAAGAAGTTACTTTGGCCGCCCGTAAACAATTTTATCAGGAAGCGTCCATCCTGGCTCAACTCGACCATCCTGGCCTGCCCAAAGTCAGCGACTTTTTTTCTGAGGGTGAACGGGACTACCTGGTGATGGATTTTGTGCCCGGCCAGAATCTCCTGGAAATTGTCAACGCGGTGCGCCGCGATGGCCACTACCTGGAAGAGCATACGGTCTTAACCTGGATCGACCAGCTTTGCGACACCCTGGCTTATCTACACAGTCGCCAGCCGCCGGTCCTCCACCGTGATATTAAACCGGCCAACATCAAGCTTACCCCCGACCAACGGATCAAACTGGTTGATTTTGGCCTGGTCAAACCACTTGACCCCAACGATCCGGCCACCCTGACCGGTTTGCAAGGCGCCGGTAGTTTGCCTTACGCCCCGCTGGAACAGTATGTGGACCATTTGGGACACACCGATGCTCGCTCAGACCTGTATGCCCTGGGAGCGACCCTCTATCACCTATTAACCGGCTGTCCCCCGGCCAGTGCGCAAGAACGGTTTCTGATGCCCGAATCGCTGCCCGCGCCTTCACAGATCAATCCCGACATCTCGGCCGGGGTGGGCCACGCTATCCTGCTGGCAATGTCACCTCATCCCAAAGATCGTCCGGCCTCGATTGCGCTGTGGCGGCAAATCCTGCACAGATCCGATGTGACCGCGCTGCTGGAAGCAGGCCAGGAAACTGAAGCTACCTGGCTGGCCAGCCTGCGGCAGAACTGGTGGCTGGCCGCAACCGCCCTGTTCCTGCTGGCCGTCTCGGTCTGGATAACGTTCTTCTATTAAGCTAAAATTTAGCTGCTCGTCCGCCGTTGCCGCTCCCCTTGACTGCTTAAGGCCAAAGCCGCCAGTCCAAATAGAAAGCTCAAGCCGGCCATTGCCAATCGACTGGCCCACAGGGTTGGCTGCTCAAACAACCATTCCTCAGGCCGGAGCCAGCCGGCGCCGTAGAGCAGATAGGCCGCCAACCCACCAATCAACACCCACAGACCCAGCCGCACCCGCCGCGGCAACGGTTTGGGAAAGAGCTGCCCCAGCCAAAAGCCGATCAAACCGGCTAACAGGGTTGCCCCCAGCGCCAGTAACAAATCAACCCCGTCCAGCCGGCGAAACGTCTCCGGCGGCGTCGGGGGTTGGTTATCCTCTATTACGGGCGGAGCTGATGG
>CAYZHI010000306.1:0-4636 GCA_964477335.1 uncultured Caldilineaceae bacterium
GCTGTGCGCCGGCGCGCCCAAAACCAAGATCGGCGTCAACCTGTCGCTGGATGAGCTTGGCGAACGCCACGATGAAATCCGCATGGTGCCGGGCAACTGGAACAAGGCCATGAAAAGTTGGCAAGAGCTAAAAGCTCTGCAAAAAGAGCATGCCAACCTGGTGCTGACCACCCACACCGTCATCTCCAACTTCAACATTGACCGTTTTTTTGAAATCTACGCCGGGCTGGAATTTTTGCAGCCAGACAGCTACATCACCGAGATTGCCGAAGAGCGGGTTGAACTGGATACCGTTGGTTGGGAAATCACCCCGCTGGCCGAAAAATATGGTCCGGTGGCCGATTATCTCAGTCAAAGAGCCAGGGAACGCCCGGTGAACGGCTTTGCCAAAATCACCCAGGCCTTTCGAGCCGAGTATTACCAACTGGCCAAGCGGGTACTGTACGAGCAGCGCCAGGTGATCCCCTGTTACGCCGGCTGGGCCAGTTGCCAGCTTGCCCCCAACGGCGATGTGTGGAGTTGCTGCATTCGCGCCGAAGGCGCCGGCAATCTACGGGAACACAACTACGACCTGCGGCCCATCTGGCGCAGCCAGGCTATGGCCCAGCTCCGCCGCAGCATCTACCGGGGCGAATGCGCCTGCCCAATGGCCAATGCCTCTTACGCTAACATGCTCCTCCATCCCCCCACCTTGGGCAAAGTGATCTCTACGGTGATTTCATCCTAAACCCTGATCACCAGCTTGCCTCATTTTAAAAAATCTCGTAACATTGATCAGGTTTAAAGATAGCGATTTTCAAAGCCAATCGGTGAAAGCAAACAATTATGGGAACAGTGATTTCTTTCGCCGTGGCCGGGTGAAGGTATTGATTTACTAGCGAGTATCAGTTGGTGCAGCCCTTCACTCTGAAATCATTTTAGGATTTATTCACCTCATTTATTTAAGCGCAAGGAAGGAAGGAATGTCAGAAACTCCGGAGAAACAAGATTATTTCAAGGACCACCTGGTGGTGCGCCACCCCGAGGGTCCGTCGGAAAAATTTCCGCTGCCCGACGAAGAGGAAGCCATCGTCCGGGTGGGACGTGAACTTGACAACGATATTGTCCTCACCGATGGGCGGGCCTCGCGCTATCACGCCGAGATTCGTCGTACCGCCGCCGGCGGCCTGGAAGTAAAAGACCTCAACAGCGCTAATGGCACCCTGGTCGGGGCCAATCGGATCAAGCCGGATGTCTGGCAGGCGGTTTTGGCCGGTCAGACCATCCAGTTAGGGGAGACCCGGCTGTTCTGGGAAAAAGCGGCCTCTTCCCAATCGACCGTCGCCATGCCGCTCCAAAAACCGGCTCCCGCAGTGACCCCACTTCCGGCGGCAGCAGCGCCAGCGCCGGCCGTTGCCGCCCCGGCCCCGCCTGCGCCCCCGCCAGCCCAGCCGGATACCCAAAAATCGATGGTGCCGATTATGATTGGGGCGGCAGTGGTGCTCATCCTGCTCGCTTTGATTGGGGCAGGATTGTTATTGGGCTGGTTTGGTAGGCAGCCAGAAGTGGCGCAGCAGCCAACCAGCGATCAGGCGGCAAGCGGTCGAGCTACGGACAGCAGTCTGGCTTTGCAGACGCCGGGCGACGCTGCGCCGATCAATACGCCCACCCCCACAGGCCCTCAATTGGCCCTGCCGGTGGTCAACATCCTCTCGAGCGAAGTTCGGCCCATTGTGCTGGGCGCTTTGCCCAGCCCCGACCAGGCCCTGCTGCTGGTGAATGTGCGGGTGGAAAACGTGGGTAACGCCCCCTTTGTCCTTTCTACCAGCAACTTCACCGTACGAACTGCCGACGGCGAGACTCTGCCGGAAGCAGGCGGCACTACCAGCCCCGACGGGTTGCGACGGCTGGGGGTGGTTGACCGCTTTAACAACCTCAATCTAACCCCGGGGGGCAGCGTTTTTGAAGACCTTATGTTTGAGGTCGAGGCCAAAAGTTACCAGGCTGAACTGGTCTTCCAACCGCCCAATCTGAATCCCATCGTACTCGGGCTGGGTAGGATCGACGCCGGTCGAGAACTGGCCATCGCTTTGGGCACGCCGGTGGCCGAAGAAACGCCGGCAGCTGTTGCGGCCCAGGCCACACCCACCCCCGAACCAACCCCGACCCCGACTCGCCCGCCGGAAATTCCGGCCCCGCAGGTAGTCTCCCGGTCGGCTTTGGTCGGGACAATTGCCTATCCGGTCTTTAACGGCAACGATTATGATCTCTATCTGGGCAAAGTGGACGGCTCCGGCACTCGCTTTTACCGGGCGCATGCCAGCCAGCCGGCCTTCAGCCAGGACGGCAACCGCATCGCCTTCCACTCCTGGGCCGGCGACTCGCGCGGTCTGGTGACGATGGATGTGACCGGGGCCAACCCCAACCTGATTTCCAACTTTGTGGAAGATCAACTACCCACCTGGACGGTTGACGGGGCAGAGATTGTGTTGCTGTCACGCCGCTCCGGGGGACGCCAATCCCAGTTGATCAGAGTCGATGGCGCCACCGAACTGGGCGAGAGTACAATTCTGGGTGAGGGTGAGTACCCCTCCATCGGCGCCACCGGCCAACTGACCTTTAAAGGTTGGGGTAACACCGCCTTTGGACTGCGGATCAGCACGGCCACTATGGCCGACATCCAAACTGTGACCAGCTCCGATGAAGATACCGCGCCGGTGTTGTCGCCGGATGGCACAAAAATTGCCTTTATGTCTCGCCGGGAAGGAAACTGGAATATCTACGTGGTCAACGTGGATGGTTCCAACTTGCGGCGGTTGACGGAAGACGAGGCCGACGATGGGCTGCCGGCTTGGTCGCCCGACGGTAACGCCGTTGCCTTTGTCAGCAACCGGGGCGGCCCCTGGGCCATCTGGGCCATGACCCCCGAGGGTCTCGGCCTGCGCCAGCTCTTCACCATGGAAGGCTCGCCCGATGGCTTTGTTGGCACCGACACCTACGCCTCGCGCGGCTGGGCCGAAGAACGGATTAGCTGGACCGCCGGCAATTTGGTGGAGTAGAAGAATTAGCAGGGGTGCGGGAATCATTCCGCACCCCTATTTTTTAGCCAGGACGACCGGCTAGGGCTAGACTGCTTCAGACCGCGTCGGCAGAGTAAACCAGAAACAACTCCCCCGGCCAGCGACCCCCTCACTCGCCACGCCGATGTGGCCCCCATGCGCTTCAACCAACTGCCGGGCAATGGCCAACCCTAAGCCCGACCCCCCCTGTTCCCGCGAGCGAGCTTTGTCGGCCCGCCAGAAACGATCAAAGACGTGCGGCAAATCCTGAGCCGAAATACCCGGTCCGGTGTCCTGAACGGACACTCGCACCAGTCTGGCGGGTTGATCTTCATCAACCACAATTTTTATAGCGCCGGCAGGCGGCGTGTAGCGCAGAGCATTGGCAATCAGATTGTGCAAAACCTGTTGCAGGCGATGCTGGTCGGCCAGGAGGGGCGGCAAATGGGACGGCATGTCCACGGATAGCTGGATGTCCTTTTCACGGGCCAGTTCGGCGAAGAGATCAACGGCCTTGGTGATGAGCGGCGGTAGCTCGGTTGGCTCCAGATCAAGACTCAATTGGCCGGCTTCAGCCTGGGCTAACTCCCGCAAGTCGCTGATGAGCCGGTTCAGGATGAGCGTTTCTTCGTAGATATCGGCGATTTCTGCCTTTTCCAGGGGATAGATATCATCCAGAATGGCCTGCAGGTTGCCCTGGATGATGCTCAAGGGGGTGCGCAGTTCGTGGGCAATATCGGCGACCAGATTGCGCCGCAATGTTTCGGCCTGCTGCAGATTAGCCGCCATTTCATTAAAAGCAGTGGCCAGCTCGACAAATTCAGCCGCTCCTTTCACGGCGACCCGCTCATCAAGCTGGCCCCCGGAAATGCGCCGGACCGCTGCGGCCAGTCGCCCCAGCGGCGCCGACAGCCCCCGGGCGATTATCACCCCACTCAAGAGGCCCAAAATCCCGCCAATCAGGGCCGCTTGAATTAACGAAATATTGAGTTGGTCTAAAAAAAGTTGAGCAGAAGGGGACAGTTGGGGCGTACCTCGACCGCTGGCCAAAAGATAGCCGACGGTTTGCTGCTGCCATTCAATGGGGACGGCGCCAGCCAACTCCTGCCGGCTTAACCGGGCCTGACCGGTCGCCTCATCGCCGGCATAGACAACCCGGCCGGCGGCATCAGCCACCACGAGGGCCGGCGCGCCCCGGCGCATGCCGCGGCCGGCGCCGCCGCCCATACCGCCGCCTCTAACCTCCTGCAACAGCGTCTCGACTCCGGCCCAGGAACCGGTTTGGCCATAATATTGGGCTAACTCCGGCAGCAGCGAGTCTATCATCTGGCTGTGGACCACAAAACGGCGGAATTCGGCGCTGACCTGATAGTTGGCCAGCAGGGCCGCAATAACGATAGCGACCACCGTGACCAGGCCGAAAGCCAGGGAGAGCCGCAGCCAGAGTTTATTCATCAGTCGCCCCGCAGCCGGTAACCAATGCCGTAGATAGTTTCAATGTAGGCCGGGTCGTCGGCGTCAACTCCAATTTTTTTACGCAGATTTTTGATGTGGGCGTCGATGGTGCGTTCCATCCCGGCGTAGGCATAACCCAGCCC
>CAYZHI010000307.1:0-4595 GCA_964477335.1 uncultured Caldilineaceae bacterium
CTAGCCAGGTTACTCACCGACGAAAATATGGTGTCGTGGCGCGGAGGTCAGTGGCATTTCGAATCGGCCGTCGAAGGCACTCTGCCGCCCCATCTATCTGAGGTGATCTTGCGCCGCGTCCGTCGCTTGCCCCGAAAAACCCAGCTCATTCTGAATCAGGCGGCGGTATTGGGTCCAATCTTTGCCGTGGCCGACCTGCGCGAGATGGACCAGCACACCGAACCCGAACTCCAGGAAAACCTGGACATTCTGTTGGAACGGCAGCTAATTCACCAGGGCGCCCGCATCAACTGGCTAAATTTCAGCCATCGCCAGGTGCAAGCCGCCCTATACGAAGATTTAGCCGCCCTCAAACGACGCTCCTGGCATCATGCCGCCGGCGAAGCCCTGGAACGACGTTACACCGGCAATCTTAAACCGGTCGTTGAAGCGCTGGCCGATCATTTTTTGCAGGCTGGAGAACTGGAGAAAGGGCTTGCCTACAGTCTCCAGGCGGCCAAATTGGCCGAGTCAATTTATGCCCATCGAAATGCCGCGCTAAGGTATACGCAAGGATTAGAGACCTTAGCGCAGATTGGGCTGACCGAAACAAACCGAACCCAGAAGTTTGAGCTATTACTCGCCCGCGAGCAAATTTACCACCATCTTGGCGATCGAGCAGCCCAGGCGGCTGACCTGACGGCCCTACTCACCCTGGCTCAGGCGGCCAATGAGCCGGCCAAATTGGCCGCCGTGCTGCAGCGACAGGCCGCCTTTGAACGGGCCAACAATCGCTTCAAACAGGCCAACGCCGCGGCGCAGGCTGGTTTGGCCGCGGCCCGCCAGGCTGGCGCATCCCGGTTAGAAGGGGCGCTCCTGTTGGTGTTAGCTGATATAGCGACTGTTCAGGGCCACTTTGAACAGGCTCGGGAACAGTTGCAGGCCGCCCGCCAAATCTTGGGCCAGGCTGAGCCTGGCGTGGAACAGGCCCGCGCCCTATATCAACAAGCTACCCTGGCCAGAAACCAAGATAATTACGTTGAAGCAGAGCAAGCCGGCCACCAGGCGTATGCCCTCAATCTGCGCCACAGCAACCGTTACGGCCAGGCCGACAATCTGTTACTGTTGGGGGCGCTCTGTTTTGACCAGGGGGATTACGGTCAGGCGCTTGACTATTGCCAGCAAGCCCTAACCCTTAATCGTCTTATCAGCCATCGAGCGGGTGAAGCCGGCAGCCTGAATCAACTGGCCCGGGTTTATCACGAATTGGGCGAGTTAGTTTTAGCGCAGCATTATCTGCAAACCGCCCTGACAATACGCCGTAATCTGGACGATGTGCAGGGCAAAGCAGAAGACCTGGCTATTTTGAGCGGAATTCATTTAGCTCGCGGTGAATATGTAGCGGCCCGTGACTACGCCGGCGAGGCCCTGGAAATATTCCAACGCTTTGGTCTGCGTCCACTGGAAAGCCAAAGCTGGCTGGAACTGGGACTGGCCCAGGAGCTGTTGGGAGATTTAACTAAGGCCGAAGCGGCCTACAACCAGGCGCACAAGCTCAAGCAGGAGCTGGGGAATCAGGTTAGCATTTTAGATGCTCAAGCCGGGCTGGCTCGCTGCCTGCTGGCAGCCGGCCACATCGACCAGGCCAGGCAGACCATCGAGGCATGCCTGGCTGACTTGCACAGCCGCAGCGCCGCAGGTCTAAAACATCCCATTCGACTTTATCTAACGGCTTACCGGGTATTTCAGGCCGGGGGTAACAAAGAGAAAGCAGTTGTCGCCTTACAGACGGGTTGCGAGTTGCTGAAAAAACGAGCCGGGACAATTGCTGATGCCCAGTTGTACACTTCTTATTTGGAACAAGTCCCCGAAAACAAAGAACTTTCCACCCAACTCAGTACTGTCTCAACCAAACAAAAAGGGTGCGACTAACCAGATCGCCCCCTTCGCTCATGTTAAATACAAGTGCAGGGTAGGGGTGCAAGGCCTTGCGCCCCTACATAATAAGCACTTGTTCTGAACATGAGCCGCCCCCTTTTGGCCACATTTCAACGCTCTGCGTAAAATTGCGTTTTAATCAATCACAAAACCTCTTTATTTTACCTCAAGATGAAGCCGGCGTGGGCGACGAACTGGGTGTCGATAGCTGGTCTTGGGGTGTCTCACTTTTAACTCTTCTCAATAAAAAACTTAACACCGGCGGGGTCAACAGGGTTGTAGAAATTACCATAATGATGATCACCGAGAACACTTCATCGGAGATTACCCCCAACGACCGGCCGATGGTGGCAAAGATTAAACCAACCTCACCGCGCGGGACCATACCCCAACCCACCACCAATCTTTTGACGCCGCTGCCCGCCACCCAACCGGTGACAATCTTGCCGGCAATGGCGACAATCGTAATGCCCAGGGCTACCAACAAGATCGACGGGTTAAAGAGAGTGTCGATTCTAACGCCCATACCGGTCAACACAAAAAACAGCGGCACCAACAAATAGCCGATTGGTTCCAACAGTTCCTCCACGTGCCGTTCGGAGTGAGTCTCCAGCACCCGGCCAACGGATTCTTTTGTCTGAAGATCGGCATCTTTCAAAGCATCTTTCAGATGGTCAACCACTTGCGGGTCTTTGAAATTGCGGAAGTGAACCGGCTCCAAGATGAGGCCGGCGGTAAACGCGCCCACAATTGGGGCCAGGCCAATGGCTTCGGCCAGGTTGGCAAAAAGCAAAGCTGAACTGAAGGCCAACACAAACTTCATGCCGATCCCGGCGTTGATCTTAGAAAATAACCAGGAAATATAGGGCGCAACCAACTGGCCCAACACAATGGCGCCTCCCAGGAACAAAACCGCTTTGGCGATAATCCAGGCCACCTGGCCCACACTGACCACGCCAAAGGAGACAATCGCCGAGACCACCGCCAACACAATCAAACCTAACACGTCGTCGATCACGGCTGCACCCAACACAATCTTGGCTTCAGCGCTCTGCAGGGTGCCCAGATCGCGAAAAACGCGGGCGGTAATACCGACCGAAGTTGCCGTGAGCGCCGCGCCCAGGAACAGATAAGCATTAGAGGACAGCCCGGGTAATAACAGTGGCCCAACCACGTATGTTCCCAACACAAACGGGACAATTACACCGACCACCGCCACCAACCCGGCCCGTAAGCCCACCAGGCGCATTTCGGCCACTCTGGTTTCAAGCCCAACCTGAAATAGCAGCACAACCACGCCCAACTCCGCCAGAAATTGGATGATTTCATTCTCGGCAATTGGCTGAAACCAGGTAACGCCGACCAATATCAGATTACCCAGGATAACGCCTAAAACCAGTTCACCCAATACGGCCGGCTGGCCAAAACGTTCGATCAAACTGACCAGCTTGGCCAGAATCAGAATTACGGCCACCCACAAAAAGATGATGGCGATACTGTGTCCTTCTCCCCCCTCTTCAGCACCCGAGGCCAACACATTTGGGGCTACCACGGCTGCTGCAGCCGCCACCGCAGTTATAATGGTTAAGAATCGCGCCTGTCTTTTCTTCATTGTCTACTCCCTGATCGGTTACGGATATGGCCGCCTGGACAAGAAAAAAAGCCCTTTTACCGTAAGGGCTTTACCACGACAGTGTGGAGAGCGAAACAGGAATTAAGTTTGAATATGATTATGCACTTTTAGACTCATTCAGGCAAACCTGGCCCTACCCTGTCCGGCACTTTTGGCAAAGGCCGAATATACTCATATGCTCCGTACGCGCCTCAAAACCAAACTTTTCTCTCAAGCTAATCCGAACCGGCTCGAATAATTCATCCTCAAACTCGGCAATCTTGCCGCACTCCACACAGACCAGGTGATGATGAGGCCCATGCTCCTTGAGCGCAAAATAGGCCTGGCTGCGCCCAAAACTGGTTTGGTTGATCAGGTTCAACTCTTGCAGCAACTCTAACGTACGGTACACCGTAGCCAGACTAACGTACGGATTGACCTTTTGGACCTCTTGAAAGATTTCTTCCGCAGTGATGTGGCCTTCCAGATTTTCGATGACGTCACAAATGATGGCCCGTTGCGGCGTAAGTCGTATGTTGCGCGCCCGCAATTCTGCGACCAAAGTCGTATTGTTTTCTTGCATTTAGAAACAGCACCCCTTTTGTCATGTCGCAACGTGGAAACCGATGCGTATCAACTTGCATTCACCTTCTTAACTGAGAATAATCTCAACTACTATTATATCACATCTACAAAAGGGTTACAAACAGGTCTCGATCCAAACTGATCCAAACCTATTGTAGTATCAGTAGATCCAAATTTACGTAGGACGGCATCCCTATGCCGTCCGCAAAGGCATAGGGATGCCTTTGCTACGGTGAAAAATTGGATCTATTGAGTATACTGGATAACTCGGCTAGATGCCAGTGACCAAAGTCATCAAAAACCAGGCCCAAAAGTACTTTGGAAGAGCTTCCGGAAGTTTCCAGGTTTTTTGGGACCGAAAACCAGGTACAACACCGAAGTTTTTGAGGGGTGTGTCCGACATTTTAGGCGGACCGGGGGGTGTGGGGGGTGACCCCCCAATTCCCCCCTGCCGAAGGTTTCCAAAAATTTTGGACGCACC